>NZ_LFRE01000006.1:0-2611 GCF_001077515.1 Acinetobacter sp. VT 511
GTACTTAAACCACCTTTACTGCGTCCGATTGCCTGTTCTTTTTTTTTCCGGCGCTGTGTTGATGAGCACGCATAATTGTTGAGTCTAGCATGGCATATTCATTATCACTTTCATGTGATAGCCCTTCAAAAACTTTCTGCCATACGCCTGCTTTAGCCCAACGGCTAAAGCGAGTGTGCACAACTCTAAAATCCACAAAGCGTTCGGGTAAGTCTCGCCATGGAATACCTGAACGATACCGATACAATAATGCTTCAACAAATAGCCTGTTATCTTTGGCAGTTACTCCAACAGTAATCGCTCGTCCAGGAAACAGATCCTTAATCTGCTACCACTGATCATCTCTTAATGCATAGCGTTTAGTCATGAAAAGCATTCATGCAACAGACACTTGGCGTAAGCATTTGCTAAATACCGAGTATAAAACGTATTACAGATAAAACCGACTTGTTCGGTTTTATTTTTTTTAGATTATAGAACTTATACGTCCATTTATGTATATTCAATTCCAACCGTTCAAATTCAAACTTGATAATGTTAAAATAAATGTTGTAAAAGAGATAGACGTCGAAACGGATGTCAAATTAGAGGAGCCAGGGGGAAGGCCAGTCATGTCCAGAACAGATTACCCAAAAGAAATGGCCAAACCTCTGCTTCCGCTGCGTGAAGCGATGGAGCAGACAGGGGACCATACAGCTGTACAGGCTATAACGGATTTAATCAGCAAGGCGGAAATGAAACATCCAATGGTCAGTATAAATACGGCGCTGGCAACAATCAGCAGCACACGTCCTGTTACGGTGGGTACATGTTTCCAGATTAGAAAGGCCAGTCCACCGTACAGGCTAAATGCTGCCATAGAATGCCCACTGGGGAAGCTATAGCCGCTCACTTCGATAATCCGGTTAATGGTAGGTCTGGCACGCTGGAATACCAGTTTGAGCAATGCATTTAACAGGGTTGAACCTGCAAGCACACAAGCCAGAAAGAGCAGTTCGCGTTTGTGTCGCAGGCAAACGTACAACACAATCATGGCGATGATGGTAATGAAGACCACTGGCATTTCGCTGCCGATCCAGGTAAAAAGGTGCATGAATTGTGTCATACCAGGGGAGAGATTGTCTGGCAGTATACCTCGGCAGAAGCAGGTTTCTCGGTTCCGACGGATTCTTATAAATTTTATAGCCCATACATCAGTTCCGCCCAGCGTTTACCTAACGGCAACACCCTAATAACCGAGGGTTCCAATGGCAGATTGTTCGAAGTGACAGCGGAGCATGAGCTGGTATGGGAGTATGTTTCTCCTTACACCGATGGGCGGAATACCAATATGGTCTATCGCTCGTATCGAGTTCCTTATCAGTGGGTTCCACAGTTGGAGAAGCCGCAGGAAGTTGCGATCGAAGCTATTGACGTCTCTACCTACAGGGTCCCGGGAGCAGCACCCAAAGGTTCTGCATCCATCGTGAGCGTAGAGACAACTCTTCTCGCTCTGGACGGTATTATTCTTGCCATGGGCATTTTCTACGGCGGCATCGCGCAAATTTTTGCCGGTCTGCTGGAGTACAAAAAAGGCAACACTTTCGGTTTAACCGCATTCACCTCTTACGGTTCTTTCTGGCTGACGCTGGTTGCGATTCTGCTGATGCCGAAACTGGGTCTGACCGATGCGCCAAATGCACAGTTCCTTGGTGTCTACCTGGGTCTGTGGGGCGTATTTACGCTGTTTATGTTCTTCGGCACGCTGAAAGGCGCACGCGTTCTGCAATTCGTTTTCTTTAGCCTGACTGTGCTGTTTGCCCTGCTGGCGATCGGTAACATTGCCGGTAACGCCGCAATCATCCACTTTGCCGGCTGGATTCCGATACGACGGATGTCGAGACGAACAGAGGCGTAGAATTTCAGCGCGTTACCACCGGTAGTGGTTTCCGGGTTACCGAACATCACACCAATTTTCATACGGATCTGGTTGATGAAGATCAGCAGCGTGTTGGACTGCTTCAGGTTACCCGCCAGCCTACGCATCGCCTGGCTCATCATACGTGCCGCAAGGCCCATGTGAGAGTCGCCGATTTCGCCTTCGATTTCCGCTTTCGGCGTCAGTGCCGCCACGGAGTCAACGACGATAACGTCTACTGCGCCAGAACGCGCCAGGGCGTCACAGATTTCCAGTGCCTGCTCGCCGGTGTCCGGCTGGGAGCACAGCAGGTTGTCGATATCGACGCCCAGTTTACGTGAGAACACCGTTAATAACGACAAGGTAACCTTTAATGGAGCGACAATTATGGATCCTGCTCCTGTGACCAAAACCGCTCCGCAACCGGGAAGTATCCCCCAGCCTGGCATGATTGGGGATATTGTTCTGTACCAGAACCGTCTGACGATCAAGAACACATTGATGAACAAAGCTAACCAGCCAACCACGGGTGAGATAACGTATGGACTGCTCCCTGGTAATGTTAACGGAGGTCAGGATCAGAAGTTCCCCATTCTGGGCATCAACTCGGTGACAGTACATACTCCAGTTGTGAACTATGCCTGGGTGTCAGATGATCAGCCGCATAACCAGAAGACCACGCCTGATCCGACAAGAGCTGCACTTATTTTAGAG
>NZ_LFRE01000060.1:0-908 GCF_001077515.1 Acinetobacter sp. VT 511
GACATCAATTTCTCAAATAAACTTCGAGTAATTTCTACCATCAATCAATGAAAATAATTTCGATCAATCAACCAGTAAAAATCCACACAAGTTGTTCTTCATAATCTCTTAATGATCTTTCTAACACCTCGTCAGTGCCAGAAGCTGAACCTGATCGAGGAGGCACACCATGCGGATCGCAGTGATCGGTGGCGGACCCGGCGGACTCTACTTCGCCTGCCTGATGAAGAAATGGCGGCCCTCCGTCGACATCACGGTGTTCGAACGCAACAAGGCCGACGACACTTTCGGATTCGGCGTAGTGTTCTCGGACGCGACCCTCGATATCTTCGAACGCTATGACGCCGAGAGCTACCGGGCGATCACCGAACATTTCGCCTATTGGGACGACATCGAAATCCACTTCAAGGGCACGGTCCACCGGATCGGCGGCAACGGCTTTTGCGGCTGTTCACGCCAGACCCTCTTGATCCTGCTGCAGAATCGGGCGCGCGCGCTCGGCGTCGATCTCCGGTTCGAGACCGAGATCGACCCGGACCTCGCCATTGACTGGTGGCGGCGCTGAGATTCTGTCGGATGAATATCGCAAAAAAATGCGTGTAGACAAAGCGAACGTGGATCGTTATCTTGAGGTGCCCCGCACTGCTCATAACCTGGGCATGCGTACCCATACAACGATGCTGTATGGATCGATTGAATCCTATGAGGACCGCGTTAACCACATGGTGCAAATCCGTGAATTGCAAGACGAGACCAACGGATTCATGGTCTTTATCCCACTTTCCATGCAGCCAAAAAGTAAAAACTCGAGTATTATGCGTCGTAACTCGGCTTATGAGGATCTCAAAACAATTGCGATCAGCCGTCTGATGCTGGATAACATCGATCATATCAAAGCATACTTCATT
>NZ_LFRE01000061.1:0-161203 GCF_001077515.1 Acinetobacter sp. VT 511
ATGAATGGTTTAATTAGGCAATATTTACCTAAAGGGATTGATTTAAATCAGGCAGATCAGCATTATTTAAATCAAGTTGCCATGTCACTGAATACTCGTCCTAGAAAGGCGTTAGATTGGCTTACACCATTAGAGAAATTTGCTCAGCTTGTTGATTATCATATGGCTTTTGAAACTGTCGCACCTCATGTTTGAATTCGCCAAGTATCGACGAGCGCTGAGCCAATGATAATAAGATCTACTTTATTGGCTAGTGCTTTAACATGGCTTTCATTTTTGATCCCAAAGCCAATTGCAACAGGAATATTAAAAATCGGTTTAATTTCAGTCATCTTTTTCTCAAGATTAGATAGATTGAAGTCTCCTCCTGTTAAGCCATTTTCTGCAACATGATATAAAAACCCTGTCGCGCGCGTTGAAATTTGCTCTAACCTTTCAACTGGGGTCGTCGGCGCGGTCATTGCAATTAAATGCATATTTTTTTCATTTAACTGCACTTCAAAGTTTTCTCGATATCCATATGGAGCATCTAAAATCAATATTCCATCTATAAGATTTTCTGTTTCGGCGATAAGTGTCTCAAAACCATATTGCATAATCGGATTTAAATAAGTCATGAAAATTATTGGTGTCTGGTCATCATGCAGCCTGATTACTTTTACCAACTCAATGGTCTGTTTTACCGTTTGACCTGCACCTAAGGCCCTAAGATGCGCTGCCTGAATGATCTCTCCATCTGCCACTGGATCTGAAAAAGGAATGCCAACTTCAATAATGTCAGCCCCAGCTTGACCTAATTGGCTCAACAGACGACAACTTTCTGCGAAATTAGGATCTCCAGCAGTAAAATAACAGACCAGACCACTTCGATTTTCCAGTTTCAATTGCTCTAATTTTTGATCTAGACGGTTCATGCTGTAGCTCCTGCAAGATATTTTTTGACCGTGTTTAAGTCTTTGTCACCTCTGCCACTTAAATTGACAATAATGATCTGTTCTGGCTGCATTTCTTTAGCAAGTAGAATCGCATACGCAATCGCATGAGAACTCTCAAGCGCAGGAATAATGCCCTCCTGTTGGCTTAAAAGCTGAAATGCATTTACGGCTTCTTGATCGCTTATAGCCGTATATGTCACACGTCCTGTTTCAAACAGAAAGCCATGTTCAGGGCCAACACCAGGATAATCTAAGCCAGCTGATATAGAGTGCCCTCCTAAAATCTGCCCGTCTAAATCTTGTAATAAATAGGTTAAATTGCCATGCAGCACACCAACTTGACCTTTGCAAATAGAGGCGGCATGTTCACCAGTATGTGTTCCTTTTCCACCTGCCTCAACGCCAAACATTTTGACATTCAGGTCTTCTAGAAAGGGATGCATCAACCCTAATGCATTTGATCCACCACCAACGCAAGCAACCAAAGCATCAGGCAGTTTATTTTCTTTGAGCAGGATTTGGTTTCTGGCTTCTAAACCAATAATTTTTTGAAATTCTCTGACCATGGTGGGATATGGATGAGGGCCTGCACCCGTACCCAATAGGTAATAGGTTGTATCCACATGACGAATCCAGTCACGTAATGCTTCGTTCATGGCATCTTTTAAAGTACCACGACTTTTTTGAACACTTCTGACTTCAGCACCGAGTAATTTCATGCGTTCAACATTCATTTGTTGGCGCTGAATATCTGTTTCTCCCATAAAAATGGTACATTTCATCTTAAAAAGCGCGCAAACCGTTGCTGTTGCAACACCATGTTGTCCAGCACCCGTTTCTGCAATGATTCTGGTTTTCCCCATAAATTTGGCCAATAAGATTTGGCCAACACAATTATTAATCTTATGCGCACCCGTATGGTTCAAATCTTCCCGCTTGAGATAGATTCGAGCACCTCCCGCATAAGCTGTTAGGTTTTTTGCATAAAAAAGAGGACTAGGACGACCAACAAAGTCCGTTAAAATCTGCTGATATTCAGCCCAAAATTCAGGTTTATGCCGAACAATATTAAAGGCTTGCTCTAATTCTTGAAGTGCAGGCATCAAGCTCTCTGGCATGTAACATCCGCCAAATTTACCAAAAAATCCAAAGTCATCAGGACCATTACCTGTATAAGGGGTTGTCATCTCATATCTCTTGCTGTATCCATTTTTTTCATCTTAAAATATTTTCATTTTTCTGATAATTGATATATTTTGAGCTGATGATGTTAGAAAATTTTACAACATGAAACGCAGAACACTCCCCCCCCTTAATGCTTTAAAAGCATTTGAAGCAGTTGCTAGAAATAAAAGTTTTAGCTTAGCTGCGGAAGAATTGTGTGTCACCCATAGTGCGATTAGTCATCAAATAAAGCAGTTAGAAGAATGGTTAGATAAAAAATTGTTTATTCGACATTCCTCGACCATCTCTCTGACGGCGGACGCAGAAGAATTATCTCGAGTTTGTACGCATCTTTTTAATCGTTTAGAACAATGTGTCTTTGAGTTAACAAATAAAACATCAGAAGTAGAGGTAGTAATAGGCGCTTCTCATAGTTTTATGGCAAATTGGCTGATTCCCCGATTAGAAAAGCTCGAAGTCATTTATCCCAATATCCATATCAAATTAATGACATGTAATGAGTTAAAATTATTAGAAAAAGAGAAAGTTGACATATTGATCAATAGCATCAGTGAGAATCATCTACTTCCTAACTTTTTGAATAAATATCTGTTATTTCCCGATAACATGGGGCCTATTTGTAATCGTGAAATAAATCCGCTTCATACAAAAAATGATCTTTTAAATTATCCATTACTTCATACTCACTCAAATAAAAGTGCATGGCATACATGGTTTAATCAGTCCCAAATTCACTTTTCCCCAAAAGCGAATGATCGCTATTTTGATCGTCTCAATTTAATGATAGAAGCGGCTGTGTCTGGGTTAGGAATTGCGATAGCGCCTCAAATTTTAGTAGAAAAAGAAATATTAAATGGAAGGGTCATTGCCCCTTTTGGTTTTATCTATTGTGACTATAATTTTTATGCAATGGTCAGAAAAAATAACGAAAATCGTGATGTCATGAATATCATTCATTGGATAATGACTGAAGAAAAAAAAGAAAGTGAAATTTAATCCTTAATTAGATTCTATTCAATGTACTGTATTTAGCATCTATCTTCACATTCTGTTCACCTTAACTCACCTAAAGTATAAAAATAAACTGTGGAGATGGACAGTAAACATGAATCAATTCAAAACGTTAATGGCAATTGCCTTATCCTTACCCGTACTTTTCCTGTCAGGATGTAAAAGTGTTCCTCGTTATTCCTCTGATTATGCAAATGCCAGAGCGAGTATTCAAGGAATACCCTTAGATGATGCAAAAGCACTAGAAATCGGTACCCGCTTCACTTCGGCATTTAATACCTTGGGCACACCTAAATTCGTTGAAAATGCTGGAGCACTGTATTCAGATCAACTTTTTATTAACGACACTCTGTCGCAATTTTCATCGCGTAAAAAACTGCTTGAACATTTCCAAGGTATGAACCAGCGGGTGAGTAATGTAACTGTCAGATTATTAAATACTTCATATTATCAAGACTCAGCCTATGTACACTGGCATATGGTTTATGATTTTAAAATGTTCGGGAAGACACGAACAATGGATTCATTTGGAATCAGTGAAATAAAGGTCAACCCAAACAATCAGATTATTTTTCAACAAGACTTCTGGGATTCGGCCAATGGTTTGTATCGTTCTTTACCTTATGTAGGAGGAACCTATTCATGGGTACTGCCTTTCAAAAAGTAGCCATAACCACTGTACTGATGATTGGGAATTTTAGTTCGTGGGCGCATGCACAAACCTTAAATAAATGTGGTAATGGCCCACTCATGGTGGGGCAAAAACAGGTCGGTGTGGCCAGTTACTTTGCGCAAAACTGTAATCAGCCTTGGCAAGGCCAAAACATGCAGATGGAGTTTTCCTACACACAGAATATTCCAGAATGGGCATTCAAACGTGCAGCCAGACATCTACTCCAACGTAATATCAAAGATCAAAAGATTCAGGCTGTTTTCAATCCAATCACCGATCTGTATCGTCCGGTCAGATCCGGTGACCTGTACCGTCTGAAATACAATCATGCCACGCAATCTCTAAGCTTATCCCTCAACCAGCAAAATCTGGGCCAACTGCAGCACCCACTGGCACAACAATATTTTAATATCTGGCTTGGTCCGCAGCCATTTAATGCTAAATTAAAACAGCAATTATTAAATTAGTATATCCGCAGCTATGTCCAAACATTTTATCCTGATGGTTGAAGACCATTATGAACTGGCCTCTACCTTATGCGAGTTTCTGGAAGAACATGATTTTGTGGTGGATCATGCCCGCAATCTGAATGCTGCGCGCCAGCTACTGAAACAGCAACGCTATCATATCTTACTACTGGATATTAACCTGCCAGACGGTTCAGGTTATGAACTGTGTGAATGGCTACGCAATGAAGAAGGTTTGGCCTACCAGTACTGATGCTCACTGCTCGTGATACCCTAGATGACAAACTGAAAGGCTTTAATTCCGGTACGGATGATTATCTGGTCAAGCCCTTCGATTTTAATGAGCTAGTGGTACGGGTCAAAGCCCTGATCAAGCGTTCGCTGGGTGAAGTCTCCAGTAGCCGTCTGCAAAT
Source organism: Acinetobacter sp. VT 511 (assembly GCF_001077515.1). NCBI lineage: Bacteria > Pseudomonadati > Pseudomonadota > Gammaproteobacteria > Moraxellales > Moraxellaceae > Acinetobacter > Acinetobacter sp. VT 511. The sequence continues at coordinate 4,685 of NZ_LFRE01000061.1, forward strand.
TTACGATCTGGTTCTGGATCCGGCCAGACAGCAGCTGACCCGTGCTGGTCAGATCATTGAGCTGCCTCCCATTCAGTTTAAACTGCTTAAACTGCTGATGCGCCATTCACCTAAAGTGCTGACCAAACAGGAAATCATGCTGGAGCTTTGGGGCGATGAAGAACCGGAAAGCGATGCTTTACGCAGTCATATCTATAATCTGCGTAAGATGGTCGACAAGCCTTTTGAGCAGAAGTTGATTCATACCATATCCGGTGTCGGTTTAAAGATCGCTTTAGACACTTAAGCTTTTCAAACGGAAACTTCGTTTAAATACACTACTACAATCAGTCCAGTCGTCATCGCCAGATCGACATCTTGATGGGTGCTGAGATAATACTGCCGGTCAAACAGCTCCACCCGCCAGCCCAGTTGCTTGCATAACTTCTGTACCAGTTGCAGGCCAATGCCATGTCCTTTGATTTCCAGTTCCAGCTGCTGTCCGGAAAGCTCCTGGACTTTGGAATTATTCGGTAAAGGAATGCCGACTCCATTGTCCGCAATCAGGACTTTATTTTTTTGCAGAATCACATCAATTTCTGTGCCCTGTGAATAGTTGAGCGCATTGCGCAGAATATTGCCAAACACCATTTTGGTCATCGACGGGTACAATTTACGCGGCTGTTCATCCAACTCTTTTTGCAGGTCGATCTGCATGCCTTTGTTGTGGCTGACACTTTGCAGATCCTGCACCAGATTGTCCAGACATTCTGACAACATGGTCGGTTCAGCAGTTAACGTGTTAGTGGTATTTCGGGCGATGGCCAGTAAGGTATCGACCAGCAGCTGCATGTCTTCGATGGTATTGTGCAGGCGGGTAAAGGATTTGTTATCACCATAGCGTGTCTGACACAGTTGCACATTGCCCTTTAAAATGGTCAGTGGCGTGCGTAGCTCATGGCTGACATCACCGGTAAACTCGCGTTCACGCTGAATAAACGCACTCAAGACCTGATGGTATTTTTCTAATGCCTGCTTCAGGTATTCAGCTTCCAGATTGGAATCAGTGCGAATGTCCTGAAAAGGCGAGGCCTGATTTTTCTGATGTTCCCAGTCGATATGTTCCAGCGCATTGGCCAATCGGGTAATCGGAGAAAAATAACGCCTGGCGCGACGGTTCCACCACCACAATACGCTATACAGCACAAATAGGCTGACCATCAGTGGGGCCAGACCAAACAGCCAGACCAGCTTGTTGACGTTGCTTTCACCAAACACTAGCAGCACATGCTGCTGGTTTTTTTCACCGTAGACGGTCATGCGCTCTTTACCATCGACAAAATGCCGATTTACGCCCTGCTCGAACTGCATGTGCTGAAACTGCACAGGCGGGCTATCATACCAGCGATAACCATACAGGTTTTTGGTGTCGGGAAGTTCGGCGGCCGGATTTCGTTCCAGCCGCTGCCAGTAGTGTGACATTTCCTGTTCCAAGGCGGTGCGCAGCAAAAAGCCTTTAATCACCCAGGCACTACAGGCAATACCAATCACCACCGACAAGGCAATGAATCCAATTTGCAGCCAGTAGTAGCGGTTAAACACCTCACCCAGAGGATGATCGCGTTTGTCCCTAAACAGCTTTAACATTGATCAATTCCCCGCTGGCCCATCCAATGTGCCCTTCAATTATACGGCTTTCTTTTTAAACAGAAAGTGGCCGATCACCCACTCGCGTCCATGGTCATAACCAAACAGTTCGGCACAGGCCATAAAGAAAATCCGCCAGCGCTGCCACCAGATGGCAGCATCGGTGCCATAGGTCCGTTCAAACAGGGGATGCAGCTCGGCCTGCTTTTGATCCATATTCTCCAGCCAGGCATTTGCGGTACGTTCATATTGGGTGCCGGCCCATTGCCAGTGCTGTTCCAGCTGTAAATGCTGCTGAAAATGCAGGAAGGTTGAAGCTGCCGGCATCAGACCACCACTAAAGAAATATTTCGACATCCAGTCAAATTCATTTTTGACTTCAAACGGGTAATGTAGAAAACGGTGACAGAAAATATGGCACCACAACAGGCCATTGTCTTTCAGCCAGCTGCTGATATTTTCAAACAGTTTCTGGTAGTTCCGGACATGCTCAAACATTTCCACCGAAACCACACGGTCGAAAGAAGCCGGTTCCAGTTGCAGTACATTAACATCGCAGGTGATCACCGTCAGGTTTTCCAGTTTTTTCAGACGGGCCTGTTCCTGGATATACTGGCGCTGGGTCGAGGAATTCGACACCACGGTAATCCGGGCTTTAGGATAATGCTCGGCCATATACAGACTGAGAGATCCCCAGCCACAGCCAATTTCCAGAATATCCTGTCCATCTTGTAATTGTGCACGCTGGCAATAGCTGGCCAGTGCGGCTTCTTCAGCCTGATCTAGGGTGGTATGTGCATTTTCAAACAAACTGGCACTGTATTTTAGACGCTTGCCCAGTACTGCCTGAAAAAATGCAGTGGGCAGTTCATAGTGCTGTTCATTGGCTTTGTCAGTCTCGATGGCAATCTCGCTGCTTTTTAGCATGCTCAGCACATCCATATAGCGCTGCACACCCAATGGAGGATCAAATCGCCCTTCCTGTACCAGGCGTTTTTTGCTTAAAGTACGAATGCCGGCCCGAATCACTGGATCGGGCAGTTTGCCGCTTTCGACCAATTTTAAGGATTGTTGAATCATAAAGTCCATGTAGTTACCTACTCTTTGGGTGGCCACGGAATAAAAATTGAAGTTCGTTGTTGGTAGTCTTTATAGTTATCGCCGCGATTTGCCAGCGCCTGTTGTTCACTAAAGGGAATCCCGGTGATGTAGTACAGAAACAGCCACATCAACAGTGGATACAGCCATAAATCATAGATGCCTGCCGCCAGGCCTAGGACTGGATAGACAAACCAGTGCAGCCATTCAAAAAAGTAGTTCGGATGGCGTGAATATTTCCACAGCCCTCGATCCATAGTTTTACCCGTATTGTGGGGATTGAGCTTAAAACGGAAAAGTTGCTGGTCAGCAACACTTTCCCCAATCAGTGCCAGCAACATGATTATGCCCGCCACAAGTACTGTAAGTGAGGTCCAGTCATTCCACTGCTGGGCTGGAATGTTCAGTAACTCCAGCATCGGGTAGGAAAACAATACCACAAGGCCGGCCTGAAACATGAAAAAGGCCAGAAAACCAAGATGCTGGTAATCACCCATTGCCCGGCGCATATTCGCATAACGGGTATCTTCTTGGGTTTCATTGGCATAACGACGTAACAGATGCCAAGTCAGGCGTAAAAACCAGATGCCACTCGCGATTCCCAAGAACATGCGCACCAGCAGCGGTGCAGTTTCCATTACCCAAGCCGCAATGATGACATTAAGCGCAATATTAAAACTCCAAGCCACATCGACTAGGCCTGCTCTTCGGTTATAGGTCACCAGTAGCCAGCTACAGAACATAATAAAAACATTCAGCACCAGTAAACTCAGTAGCATGTCAGTCCTCCTATTTTATCTTGGATTAGTAGGCACTGGCTTCAAACAACAGATGCACATCACTGATCACACCTTCCCTGAAACCGCCTTCGCAATAACACAGATAAAAATCCCACATGCGGATAAAGCGCTCATCAAAACCAAGTTGTAGTACCTGATCACGCTGCTCCAGAAAACGCTGACGCCAGCAGTTCAGGGTTTGGGCATAGCTCTGGCCAATATCTTCCAGATGCTTGAGACGCAGTTTCTGTTCGGAAGCGGCTTGGGTCATGACACTGATGCAGGGGATAAAACTACCCGGGAAGATATAGCGCTTGATATAGTCCACAGTATTCAGGGCTTTGGCATAGCGTGCATCTTCAATGGTGATGGCCTGGATCAGGGCCAGACCATTCGGTTTCAGCAGCTCACGGCATTTATGAAAATAGGTCGGCAAATACTGCTCACCTACCGCCTCGATCATTTCAATCGACACCAGTTTGTCGTATTTGCCTTCCAGTAGGCGGTAGTCTTTTAGTTGCACATCAACTCGATGTGACAGTCCGGCTGCAGCGATCCGGGCCACGGCTTCATCATACTGTGCCTTGGAAATGGTGATGGTGGTGACCTTGCAGCCATAATGCTGAGCCGCATAAATAGCAAAACCTCCCCAGCCACTGCCAATTTCAACTAAATGATCCATCGGTTGTAACTGCAGTTTCTGACAGATCAGCTCTTTTTTATAATCCGAAGCCTGTTCCAGGCTCATGCCCGGCTCTTTAAACACTGCACTGGAATACATCATGCTGGAATCTAAGAACAATTTAAAAAAATCATTGCTCAAGTCATAATGCTCAGCAATATTCTGACGACTACCATCAATCGAATTCTTGCGGGATTTATACCAAGCTTTGAGTACCAACTGGCTAGCTTTTGCCACCACATTTTGATTCATCCGATCAAGCACATCACGATTACGCGCTAGAATACGAATTACATTGACCAGATCTTCACTGCTCCAGTAACCACGAATAAAGCCTTCTGCTGCCCCCAGTACACCATTACGGAACAGCAAATCGATAAGGCGTTCGTCATGAACTTGAATTACAGCATGTAAGTCACTGTTTTCGCCAACTGTTCCGTTCCAGACGCCTTTAAAAATCAGCTGACCATGACGCAATTTCAGAAAATGCCGTAATACCACCGGCAGTTCGGTGTGCTCTCCCATTAACAGTGTTTTCATCGCAATGTGTTTCCTTTTTCTTTTTTAGGATGGCGGTAAAACGGAATTTTCTTTTTCCATAAACGAAAAGCATGCAGATAAATTCCGCTGACCATCCTGAAGGGTTCAAGAACTTTCAGTACAGCATAGCGATGCTGCTGTGAAGGAATTGTGATGGCCTGCAGGGAAAATTTCAGGGTGGCATCGAATTGCAGCACAGCCTGCTCAAACAGCTGCATATGAATCACATTTTGCTGTTCTGAAAAGCTAAAACGCCAACGATAATCTAGCTCCATCGGCATGAACGGCGACACATGAAAGGCCTTTTTAAAGTCAAACTGATGACTCTGGTACGGCGCATGTTCGTCTGCATTGTTTCGGCAGTCGTGAATGTAGACCTGTCTTTCATTCCACGGTGTGTTGGTGATTTCACTCAGTACAAATATCAGTTGGTCGGTGGCATCAAAGACTAGATAAAACACTACAGAATTAAAGCGAAAGCCGAGTGTTCGTGGCAAAGCCAGCACCCGGATAGACGCGGCATGCGGAAGCAGGTAGTTTTCCCGCGTGATTAGCAAACGTGCGACCTTCTGCCGAATCGAACCATATTCCATGGTCAGAAAATCCCGCTCATCTAGGGTCAGGAAATTCCAGTGCCTAGAAGACCATAGCCAGGATTTTTGGGTAAAGCTTGAGAGTTCATCCGGGTCAAACCATAGATAGGTTAGCTGGGTCTTAAAAGCATGAGTTTTGGGCAGGTAACGGCGATGCCTAATTTCGGCAGAGGCAATCGCCAGTGGATACATCTGCATCATGCGCTCCTAGCTGCCTGCTCGGTCTGCTGCAATAGCTGATCGACTACCCAGGAAGCACTACGTGCGCCATCCTCATGAAAGCCCCAGCCCCAGTAAGCACCACAGTATGAAGTGCGGTTCTGACCATTAACCTCTGCCCAGCGTTGTTGTGCTTCAATCGCAGTTGCATCAAACACCGGATGACGATAGTTTCGTTCCACCCAGACTTTTTTCGGATCAAGTCTAAAATTAGGATTAAGGGTCGCAAAGACCTGAGTTTTGCATTGCAGGTTTTGCAACTGGTTCATCCAATAGCTAAAACCATAGTGCATATTACTATGCTGGAATGGCGTTTGTTCAGATCCTTGACTCGAGGTTACATGTACATGCCAACTCGCCCATTGGCGACGAGATTTGGGCATAATACTAGTATCTGAATGCACCACCATGCGGTTATCCTGATAGCGGAACTTACCAAGTACGTCCCACTCCTGAGCAGAAGGGTCTTTCAGTAATTTCAGACTATCATCAGCATGGCTGGCAAATACAACCCAGTCAAAACGTTCGCTGCCGTGTGTCGTTTCAACCAGCACATCATTGGCACTACGGGATACATGCAGAACACCCATCTTGCGGAAGGTGATATTCGATTGGGACTGAATGGCACGAACGTAACGCGCTGATCCCCCCTTGACCGTAAGCCATAACGGCCGGTCTTTTAATTGCAACATGCGATGGTGCTGGAAAAAGCTCACCACAAATTTATAGGGAATTTGTCCAGCTTGCTCCACCGGGCAGGACCACAGCGCTCCACACATCGGATAGAGATGTTCCTGACGAAAGGCTGTGCTATATCCATGTTGATTTAAATACTCATCAATACTGAGCTGTGCATCGACCTGTTCCACATCCAGATCTTTATTCGCCGCATAGAAGCGGAACAGATCCGACAACATCGCGCGAAAATCAGCCTTTAAAAAGTTTTGCGGTCTAAACAGCAGCGAGAATTTTTTCGATGGATTGTACTGCAAGCCCGTGACCTGATTATTCACCGAAAAGCCCATGTCACTGCTTTGTGATTGAATCCCGAGTTCTTTCAGCATGGCACAGAACAGTGGATAGTTATGCTCATTAAATACAATAAAGCCGCTATCCACGGCGACCTGTTCACCGTCTATATTCAGCTGATGGGTATCGGTATGACCGCCGAAGTAGTTATTCTTTTCGAAGACCGTGACTTCATGTACTTTGCTGAGTTTCCAGGCAGCATACAAACCGGAAATACCTGAACCAATAATTGCAATTTTCATGGTGATTCCTTCGATTGAATCGTGTGAATGTCTGCCGTAGCGGCTTTTTTCTGTTTCCGAGCCTGGGCAATTTTACTGGCTTCATAGACACGTGCCGGAATCGGCTTGAGTCCCCAGACCAGCCCCAGCCAGGACATGAGTTTCAGCAGGTAATAGGTCACATCAATCTGCCACCAGTAAAAGCCTTGCCGGGTACTGCCAGCATAATAATGATGGTTGTTATGCCATCCTTCGCCCAAGGTAATGATGGATAGGAATAAGTTGTTGCGGCTCTGATCTTCAGTGTCAAAATCCCGGCTGCCATAATGATGCGCCAGTGAATTGATACACAAGGTGGCATGGATCAGTAACACTGTAGAGATTACAAAGCCCCAGACCAGCAATTGTAGGCCGGATGTGCCGAGTTGCGGCCAGGTAATGGTCAGCCATTCCCCTAGTGCATAAATTCCGCCCGCGGTCAGCAGTACCACCATTAAACTGAAGCGATCCAGCCAGATCAGTTCCGGATATTTCAGCCAGTCCTTGATCACTTCTTTACGCGTGGCAAAATTATATTCATTTAAAAACCAGCCGACGTGGCTGTACCAAAAACCATGCGTCGAGGAATGCGGATCTTGCAAGGTATCGGTATAGCGGTGGTGATAGCGGTGATGTGCCGCCCACCAGAGCGGACCACGCTGCGCGCTCATGGTGCCAATCAGCACAAACAGGAACTGTACTGGGCGCGAAGTCTGAAAAGTTTTATGTGACAGATAACGATGGAAAAAAGCCGTAATGGAAAACATACGGATCAGGTAGAACAGCAGCATAAAGCCCAGCGCAAACCACGACACTCCCACCCAGAACACAGCGAAACAGGCCAGGTGCAACAGAATAAAGGGCAAAATCCGCAGCCACTGAATCTTGCTGTTTTCAGCCGTCAGTGTTTCGGGCGCTGTGGGTGTAGACCAGCTGTCTATCCATCGCATCAGACTGTTCAACATGGACTCATCCTATTTTCAAGCGATTGTCTTTATTCTATTTGATGAGTGTAATCAGTCAGATATGAATTTTATGTGAAGTAAATAAAAAAAGCCGAACTGTAGAGAGACTAGGCAGTTCGGCAAAAGGGTAACAGATTAATGCGGCAATTTGATCAGTTTTGTCACGTCATAACCATAATGTTTTGCGGTTTCCAGATAGGACTGATAGGTGGCTTCATCGAGTTGTGGTTCACGCGATAAAATCCACAGATATTTATTACTCGGTCCACCCACCAGCGCCACTTTATATTCCGGATCCACTCGTAATACCCAGTAATGACCTTTGGTAAACGGAATCCATCTTAAGCCTTGCGGCAAAAAACTGACCTTCAGTTTGCTGTTGCCCGCATTTTGCGGATAGGCAACTCCTTCAGAGCTGATCATCTCACCGTTGCCAATCCGGCAACTATTCAAGACACGCATGGTCTGATCGGCATTGAGGCTATATTGCGCCGTGATATCCGAGACGCATTTACGCTGAAAATACATCGGTAAATGCGCAATTTCATACCACTTGCCTGCATACTGCTGGATATCCACCTGATCGACTGCCTGAGACGCAGCAGTTTCTGCTCGGGTCGTTGTACTTAAGCTAATGATAGACAATGCTATCGCTGCAAAAGCAGACTTGAATCGCATCTTCATTTTTTAGCCTTGTTTGATTTTAGACTTAAGATAACTCAACAGCATGTGAACAAAGTGTGAAGATAAAATGATGCTATTCGGTTTCTCCTGATCAGGAAATACCATCTGAATATTCAGGACCTAAGGCGTTATCGCAGTTTATTTGAGAAATTCAAACAGGATTACTGTGTCAAAGCCATTCTTTACTGTCATCTGCTACAGGCGTTCCATGCATCACATGTTGAATCATGGCATAGGCAATACTGCCCTTAAACGGAATTTCGGGTAACTGATCAAATTTGAAAAACTGCGCATCGCTCAGTTCATTTTCCTGAATTTGAATTTCCCCGGCGTGATATTCTGCTTTAAAAGCCATCATCAGGTTGCTTGGAAATGGCCACGGCTGGCTGGCCAGATATTGAATGTTTTTGATCTGTAGCCCCACCTCTTCCAGGGTTTCACGGCGTACTGCTTCCTCCAAGGTTTCGCCCACTTCGACAAATCCGGCAATCAGACTGTACATCAGGGTTTTATTGCGGGCATTTTTTGCCAGTAAAATTTCATCTTTGCCTCGGGTAATGATGGTAATCACACAGGGATTCACCCGTGGATATTGGTTATAGCCACAGGATGGACAGACCATGGCATACTGGCTGGCGTGTTGCTGGGTGGAATGGCCGCATTTACTGCAAAAGACGTGGTTACGGCGCCATTCCAGTAACTGTACCGCACGGCTGGCCTGTTCAAATTGCGATCTGTTCCAGACTTGCACCAGTTGCCGGATCGGAACCAATTGATAACCTTCAGGCACCGGTTCGTCTTCTTTCAGGTCACGGGCAATGATCTCGCCGTTTTCCGTCAGGTTCAGATCATGCTGCAGTTTAGCTACCTGCGGCAACTGAAAATGCTCATCCACCAGTAATTGCTGCTGTCTAAAAATATACGCTTTTGAATGCATGCTCGTGAGAATTCCCTGATTAAAAAAAATCCCATACAGGGGATGTATGGGACAAAACTAAGGAAGCTTACATGGAGTAACTTCTGTTGAGATACTAGGCGTACACTGTCGGAATTACAAGCATAATAATTTGTATCTTTTTGATTAAAATCACATAATTTTCACACCAATTATGAACTCAGAAATCATGCAAAGTAAGTTTCATCAACTGGCTTTAGCATTGTGGAGATGAACAGTCTTTTTATTGCAGCAATCATGATTCCTATGCGATGTCAGAGGATCATCTGGTCGAGTTGAATTGATTCAACATACGGGTTGATCTTTATTTTCACAAAAAATTGAACTCTCTGAATTTACACTGCGCTATCTTTCATTGGGTCTGGAATAGCTATGCGTTTCGGTTTAATTCTGGGTGATCAGCTTCATCATCAGCTTGCTACACTCAAGACACTGGACCGTACCCGGGATGTGATCCTGATGGCCGAAGTTGTTGAGGAAGCCACTTATGTCGCCCATCATCCGCAGAAAATTGCCCTGATTTTTAGCGCCATGCGTCATTTTGCCAAAGAACTCAAAGCAGAAGGCTGGCGTGTACGTTATCATGCTTTTCAATCCGGCAGTCCGATTCGTAGCCTGCTGGATTTTGTGCAGGCACAGCAACAGCTGTTCCCCGTCACAGAACTGGTCATGACCCAATGCGGAGAATACCGCTTGCAGCAGCAGATTGAACAGCAGTGGAGCCAGCAGCTGCAACTGCCGATACAGTGTATGAATGACGAGCGTTTTTTCTGCAGTCCGGAGCAGTTCCGGCACTGTGCCAGCCGTTACCAGACACTGCGTATGGAATATTTTTATCGGGAAATGCGTAAGCAGGCCGGCTATTTAATGCAGGGACAGCAGCCGCTTGGACAGCAATGGAACTATGACAGTGCCAATCGCAAGGCCTGGTCAGGCAGTCCGCCATTGACCGCGCCACTGCACTTTGAACGCGATCAGATTGATCTGGATGTGCTGGAACTGGTTGAACGCGAGTTTTCCCATCACCCCGGCAGCCTTGACGATTTCCGCTGGGCCACCACACGCAGCAATGCCCTGCGTGCACTGCACCATTTTATTGATCACAGTTTGCCGCATTTTGGCGATTATCAGGATGCTATGGTGCAGGGAGCAGACACACTGTTTCACAGCCTGCTCTCGCCTTATCTGAACTGCGGCCTGCTGCTGCCCAAAGAAGTCTGTGATGCCGCAGAAGCGGCCTACCATGCCGGTCATGCACCACTGAATGCAGTCGAAGGTTTCATCCGGCAGATTCTCGGCTGGCGCGAATATGTCCGTGGGATTTACTGGCTGTACATGCCGGAATATGCCAGCCGCAATGCCCTGCAGCACTCAACTCCGCTGCCGCAATTTTACTGGACCAGCCGTACCCGGATGAACTGTATGGCGGAGTGTTTCCGTAATACCTTTCAGCATGCCTATGCACATCATATCCAGCGTTTGATGGTGACCGGTAATTTTGCTTTATTAACTGGTGTAGACCCGCAGCAGATCAGCGAGTGGTATCTAGCGGTCTATGCCGATGCCTATGCATGGGTAGAATTGCCGAATACGCTGGGCATGGTGATGCATGCCGATGGCGGATTGATGGCCAGCAAACCCTATGCCGCTTCGGGCAATTACATCCATAAGATGTCGGATTACTGCAAGCACTGTAGCTACAATGTCAAAACCCGTACCGAGCCGGACAGCTGTCCGTTCAACAGCCTGTACTGGTATTTCATGATCCGGCATGAAGCGGCATTCCGTACCCATCCACGTATGGGCATGATCTATCGGCAGCTGGACAAACTGAAAGATCGGCAGCAAATCATCAGCCATGCCCAGCAGCTCCTTAGTCGGATTGATGAGTTATAAACGATGAAAAAACAGCATCTCCCTGAAAAAATATGTATGCACTGCTTGCGCCCTTTTACTTGGCGCAAAAAATGGCAACGCTGCTGGGAGGAAGTACGATACTGTTCTGAACGATGTAAACGTGAGTCCAGACAGCTTTCAAAATCAAACGTTTAGAAACGCTTGTATTGCCGTGAACAATAGGCCCGTATCACGTCGGGTGAACGCAGTTGCAGATGTTTGGTTTTTCGGCCGGTGACGCGTTCACGCCACATTTTAAAACTCGATGCTTTCATATTTTGCCGCATCAAGCGGATCACCGCCGCTTCATTTAAACCATACTCACATAAAATAGCTTCAAAAGGAGTTCGATCTTCCCAAGCCATTTCTATAATTCTGGATAAATCTTCTTCAGAAAATTGATTCATACCATTCTCGTTTTAATTACTATAAAGCTTCAATAAGTTCTATCAACTCATTTACATAACTTGAGTCAACTTTAATTCAACTAAAAGCATAATAATACGATCATGAATTTTTTGTGATCTTTCTCTAGTTTACGGCCTCAGCACGAATAAAAGGGCTAGTTAAACTAGCCCTGTTAAGTCTTAGTTACCTCTATAAGTCGAATATCCATAAGGACTTAGAAGTAGAGGAATATGATAATGGCTGAAACTTCCATCTACCTTAAAAATTACAGGAACTTCAGGAAAGAAGGTATCTTGCTTATTTTTTTTAAACCAGTCCTCGGTTCTAAAGGTAACTTTATAAATACCAGCTTCAAGTGAACCATACTGGGTTTGTCGGAGAGTCAATATTCTGAGATGAGAAGCATTGCTTCGCAAGACGTAGCGAAGCGTAGTGTCCCGATGACAAAACCCAAATATACCCCTGAAATCAGAGAAAGAGCGGTTCAATTACTAATTGAATCTGAAAAAGATTATCCATCGAATTGGGCAGCATTTTCCGCAATTGCGCCTAAGATTGGTTGTACTCCTGAAACCCTACATGTTTGGTATCAAAAATACTTAGATCAACAAAATCCAATCAAAGTACAACAATTTTCAGATCCAGAACGTATCAAACAACTGGAACGCGAAAATAAAGAACTGCAACGTGCGAATGAAATTCTACGTAAAGCAGCCGCTTTTTCGCCCAGGCGGAGCTCGACCGCCCACACAAATAATGATGGATTTCATCCATAACAATAAAGACTTATATGGTGTTGATGCGATTTGTAGAAATTTACCGATCGCGGCTCCAACCTATTACCGGACTTTAGATCTCGCGGATGAGAAGCATTGCTTCGCAAGGGAACATCGAGCGAAACGAGATCTACATGATGAGCATCATGCTGAACAAATTAAACGTATTTGGAAAGAAAGTTTAGGTCGATATGGTGTGCGTAAGGTCTGGCAACAATTGAAACGTGAAGGCTATGTTATTGCACGTTGTACAGTTGCTCGATTGATGCAGAAGCTAGGTATACAAGGTGTTTGGCGTGGTAAGAATAAACAAACTACCCGCAGCCGAGATGATCAAAAACGAGCAGATGATTGAGTGAAACGGAATTTTAGTGCTGATCGACCTGACCCTTGCGAAGCAGTGCTTCTCAGGTCAGTGACTTTACGTATATTCAAACCAATTCTGGCTGGGTCTACACCGCATTTATTATTGATGTGTTCTCGCGAGCAATTGTTGGATGGAAAGTATCAACACGGATGAATACAGATATGGTACTTGATGCATTGGAGCAAGCATTGCACGATCGAGGCATGCCAAAGAATGTGATTCATCATTCCGATAGAGGTGTTCAATATCTTTCTATTCGCTATACCACTCGTTTAGAAGCAGCAAATTTACGAGCATCAGTCGGTACAACGGGTGATTCATACGATAATGCTTTGGCTGAAACGGTAAATGGCTTATACAAAACAGAGGTGATTGAATATTTAAAAGCAGATTGGCAAGGTTTAGCGGATGTACAACTTGCGACACTAAACTGGGTCGATTGGTTCAATAAAGAGCGTGTACACAGTGCACTGGGTTATGTATCGCCTTTTGAGTTTGAAGCAATGTACTATGATAAGATTAACCCGTTAGGTCAGGTGGCCTAACTTAAATAAAAAAGTCTCCAACAAACCCGGTACGGTTCAGTATTGTATGTTTGATGAAAAAAAGCCTACATTGGGGAGTGGGCAAACTAAGGATATTAAGTTCCTTCAGAAACTCCAGCGCAATTCTCGCTACTTTCAGTAAGCGACTCTGGCTCAATCATGAGGGTCTGACTCAATCGAATCGAGGTAAATCGATCCATCACAATTGGAGCAGAAATTATGCTTGAATACATTCTTGGATGATGCTGAAAAGTCTTTGAGTTTTAATCAATAAACAAGAGTATCCATGTCTACCCTCAACTTTACTTATTTTCAGATAGCAACCAATCGAGAGCACTCATTTTTACAATACCATTATAATTTGCTTCAGCCCCTATCGTGTCTAAGGTAAGTAAATATTTGGGATACGAATCAGAAATTTTCTGTAATGGACGTAACTCTCGGCTGAGTGTCTCCTCATTGAGCGTTTCTAATGCCACTTGATAATAAGTTAAATTCTGTAAAGTATCGACAGCAACAAAATCAATTTCATATTCATCAACCCGCCCTACATAGACCGTATAACCTCGTCTGATAAGCTCAAGATAAATTACATTTTCTAAGATATGACCTTGATCAGCATTAGCATCAGGCAACATAATCCGGCGCAATCCGACATCAACTAAATAGTATTTTTCAGAGGATTGTAATAACTCACGCCCGCGTACTTTAAATTGTGCAGCACTATAAAATAACAAACTGTCCTGTAAGCCCTGAATATAGCGTTTTACTGTTTCAAATGAAATTTTAACCCCACTTGAAACAAAGGTATTTTTAATTTTATTGATGGAAATAGGTGAGCCTGTCACGCTTGCCAAATATCTTGCGACACGCTCGAGAGAGTTAATATCGGCAGTATTCAAACGGGGAATAACATCTTTAAACATTACACTGGCATAGACCGCTTGCAAGTAATCATAAGTTTCCTGCTGGCTAGTCATGGCAAGCGTATAAGGGAAACTACTGTGCGTATACATGGCATACAAATCACGATTGGATAATTGTTGGATGATCGGATTATTTTCAATATGCCACTGTTTAAACTCTTGGAATGAAAGGGGTAAAACATGTTGCTCTATATAGCGTCCTGTGAGTAAAGTCGCAAGTTCTCCACTCAGAAAGAATGCGTTTGAACCTGTAATATATAAATCGATATAATCTCGAACATATAAAGAGTCGACTACTTTTTCAAAATTAGTAACATGTTGTATTTCATCTAAAAAAACATAGTTTTTTTTGCTTTTATCAACTTTAGATAGTACATAATCATGTAGTTTACGGTAATCTGTGAGTTCTTCAAATTCCATAAATTCGAAATTGATAGCAATGATGTTTTCGGCTTGTACACCCTGTGCTTTTAGGTCTTGTTGAAACATCGCTAACAAGGTGGATTTTCCAGAGCGACGTACACCCGAAAGCACTTTAATGACATCACGGTTTTGCCATGTATTCAGAAATTTTAAGTAGCCATGACGTCGAATATTAGCGCTTCGCATTGTTTACACTTGAAATCTAAAGTTTTAATTAATTCTATCAAAGTTTAGAACCTAGATGTAAAAATATTCAATTTTAAAAAAAGTTTAAAGTTTAAGTGAAACATTCAAAGCTACTGTTGAAGCATGCAAACAGTAGATCTGATAAAAATCCAAATTCTGTCTTTTTAATTATTTTCCATGTCATGTTATGTCATTGATGCTGCGACTTAACTGCTATATAAATTAAGTGAAAAGTAAAAGGAATTAATATGTTAACTAGAGTGGAACTCATTTTTGTTGTGCTGATGGTCTCAGCCTTAATCCTAATTGCTTATGAAATGCTAAAAGGTTTATTTTAGAGCATCTATACAATTTTTGATCAAAAAAAAGCCCACAGAGGGAATCTATGGGCGAAACTAAGGACCTTGACGGTCATTCAGAAACTACAGCTAGTTTCTGGTTGTGATTCTGGACTGAATTAAAAATAACCACATTGGCTGAATGTATCAAAAGTTAAATCATGTGATTAATCATTGATACATCTGCAAAAATGAGCTCATCGCTCTGTTGATTAATACAGTAATTCACCAAACAAATCCGCTCTAATCTCTTCCAGACTCAGATCTGATTTCATTCTATTACAGATGGGATGAACCAGCAGACCATTCTCTAGAACACCTTGCCCACCTACGGCTTTGGCAATCCGATGATCCGATTCAGTAGAATCAAGATAGATCAATCCATCACAAATGAGGCAAAAGTTATGATTACCCACCAGAAAATTGTGCTTAAGCAGACTCTTGGTTAATGCCGAAAAGGCCTTTGGCTTTGGCCGAGAAATTGGACTAATCGACTCCACATATCCCACTACATTCTTGACTACTGCATCATCATAACCACCCAAAAATCTTTCGACATAGAATTCGTTAAAGTTTATGTACTTGAAGGCCTTAGACATGGACAGAATAAAGGTATTCAGGCATTTCTCATCATCAAAATCAACCTCCATTTCCAAGCTTAAGCAAATAAAGGCTTTATAGACAATTTGTAGCCGATCATAGCCCTTGATACCACTTCCGAACTTGCCGACCGTTTCGGTGGTCGCCACGGGAAAATTGGCGATCAAGAACTCAATACTACGGCGTACCCGGGTGAAGTCCTTGAAACTAATCGTTCGATGATGAATCTGCATGCGGCTTTCATGAATTTCATACACAGTTGAAAACCATGCAAGAAAAGAAGTAATCTGAAAACGCTGATCCTTATAAAAATATAAGTATGGATGTAAGCCCAAACTCGGAACCCCAGCATTTTTTACAGGCGTCGCTATTCTGCAAAGAATGGTCAACAGATGCGACATTAGGTTTTCAACGCGCTCCCCCTGATTCAAACTCATAATATTATGAATCTGATCACCCGCAATGATATTCATCAGCTCATTGACCAAGCCAATTTTTTTGCCATGACTCATTTCATTGTCTAATAAAATGGTCGAAAAAAGTAGCTGGTGGATCCTCTCCCCTAACTCAATCAACTCATTTAAACGTGTATATTGGAGCTCTTCTAAGTTAGATTTATTGTCATTGATATAACAACAGGCATAGATCGCATAATACGCGTCACTACCGCGACTTCTTAGGTGATATTCCTCATATTTATCTAAACGTTTAGTATCTGAGTTAATCGATTGAAATACCCGTCGCGCATCTTGCGGAGTCCCCAGTACCTGCCTGAAACTGATTTTAATATCTTCTAACTTCGACTTTTTTTCTGCAAATTCAGCATCAGTGCAAATTCTTTGAAAATCAGCGAGATCTCCTAAATAATTGCGGAGGTAACGAATATCTTGTTTTTGTGGATCATTGAAATTAGGTGCTTGATTGACTTGCTCATCCGCAAAATATCTATTAATCCACGCATAGATACAGGAAAGACGATGTGCTCCATCAATAATGTAAATATTGCCGTGTATATCTTTCCAATACAAAATGCATAAATTGATGTTTTGATCTTCTGTGCAATCCTCAATAAAGTTTGCAATTTCTTGCACGCTCCAACATTCCGTAGAACGCTGGTTATCCGCCTTAAATAAACATTTGATGATTGGATGCTTTTCAAAATCAGTCAGTGCAACTTCAAAATTGTCACGCTGCATTGAAGGTGACATTTCTTCTGGCAACATGACTTTACGCTGAATAATATTGGTCAATAGTCGTGTAGAACCCATTTCTTATTTTCTCCAGGCAACACTTTCCTACTTTCGCTCAAGTACGAAATTTGAAAATGTATATAGTTCGATTTGGTTAAAGCTGTGAATTAAATGACCGTCAATATCCAGTCAGCGCTAACAAAAGAGACCTAAGAGAAATGGGGGGATTAGATAATAAAATCTTCATGTTTAGTACCTGTAGTTTAGAGTTGACTATCTACAACCATCTTTTCCACGAGATGGAGGTAGACCAAACAGGGGTGGAAATACCGCACTACAGAAGACGGCCAGTCATAGACTGCCCTGCCTGGCCTACCATAATGGCAAACTAAGCATAATAAGCACAAAAAACCGCTAAAGCGGTTTTAATGCTTCTGTAGCAATTTTCAGGTTTCCACGCCCGATTAGAGATTTTGCTGTAACCTAATTATCAAATGGGTACATTTTTCTTTGATCAAACTAAATTAGAATCTTTTATTGATTTGTAAATGAAAAATATAAATAAATAACGTATGGATCAAATTGAAAGCGAAGAAAAAAATCAAATTCGCGGATTTTCAGCCCTTTTAATCACTTATTAAGTGTGTGATTCATAGAGATCATTTCAATTTAGCGATCTCTATGAATCACACATATTAAGCTTAGGCTATTTCTCCTAAGGAATCATGTTACATAGCTTCCAGCAGCAGACAAAACGCAATGGATAATGCGATGTTTTTTGGTTCTGCTGATCCATAAAAAATACTTAAGTCTCTATTATTAAGCTATAAATGAGCAGCAAGAAATTTTTCTAGTCAGGTAAATGATATTATGCACACGTAGCTATCTCGAACAAATTCACAGAATTTGGCTGCACTTACATCCAAATTGTCACTTGAAATTAGCTCAATTAAGGTAGCGCTGTCTTTCAAACCTTTGTGTAACAAAGCGTGCGTAAGTCATATATACTTAGATTCTGATATGATCTCCAATCGCTAAATATCGTACACTCAACCACGCAAGTACCCATCGCACGGCGCTTAATGACGCTTGTTGAGACATTATTCTAAAATAATCATATTTATTATGTTTCATCACTACCGGAAAAAACTGATGTTCTATAAGAAGTGAAAGCATAGGTTTATCTTCTGCCGTAAAATGCATCAATACTTTTGTTACATTACTTTCATACAACCATTTTTTTATTAACCAATTATAAGTTTCTGATTGGTTTTGTTCTAAATAATCAAA
This sequence comes from Acinetobacter sp. VT 511, assembly GCF_001077515.1. Lineage (NCBI taxonomy): Bacteria > Pseudomonadati > Pseudomonadota > Gammaproteobacteria > Moraxellales > Moraxellaceae > Acinetobacter > Acinetobacter sp. VT 511. The sequence goes on from NZ_LFRE01000061.1 coordinate 23,060, forward strand.
TCGCTCTAAAATCTCTTGTGCAGAATTAAAATCTACAGCACTGAGTAATTCAGGCAAACGTGCTAACTTTCCTTGTGTCGATAATGGATGTCTTCCTATATTTGAACCACGTTTACCTGACGGAATGTTTGCCATCATAATTAAAGCTTTCTTCCAGGACTCAATATCTAATCGTGGCTGCCCCTGCCCAGAAATAAGATACCGCTCAATATCTTCAAACTTTTGAAATAATTCGTGTTTAATTACTTTTCCAGTCGAATTCCCTCTTTTTTGAGCATAGATGACCCACCTCTGACTTTGTCTTTTTTTGAATACATATTTTTCGATGGTGTCTCTCAACTCATATTTTAGATTACCATTCTGTTGATGAATCGCTTGGAAATGCCTGAATAAATTACTCCGACTCATGACTCGCTTAAAAAATGCAGTATGTAAATTGGGTTGCTGTTGTTGCATGCTATAGGCATAAGTAGCCAGAAATAAGATATGAACATAATGCTTTAATGTTGTCGATTCATGTAAATGTCCAAGCACTCGACTAATCGCCTTAATCCCTTGCCCAACCTGTCCTTCATTGCCTACTAGCGTATTAAATTGCTCATTCGATGGCATCCAATTTTGTAGCCATGGCAATTCTATCGTGAGCGCTTTAAAATCCACCACTGTTTGCAAACACTTTAAAGTATATGTACTTGCAAACGTATGTCTTAAATGATGTAAGCTGAGATCAACATCTCCAGTGACTTTCTTTAATATTTGAGATATTTGAGCAAAAAAAGGCCTATGCTCACTATTCTCATCAGACATTAATATCGAATATTTTTTATTCTTATAAATATCATTTAATCCATTTTGAATCGTCTGACTTAATAAATTCATCGGAACAACACGTTCTGATCCAAGTGTTTTTAACTGATGCTCACCATAAGGACGAATTCGGAGCATATCCTCATCAATATCTAAGGGCCGTAAATGAAGTGTCTCTGAACGGCGTACACCCATCGCTGCAGATAAACGAAAATGACGCTGAATCTCTAGACGTAAAGCAGCATCATTCACCCCAGATTCTACAGATTGTAATATTTGAACGATCTGCTGCACTTCATTTTTTGAAAAAACTTTAGCACTTGCTTGATGCGCTGTACGCTTGTGTAACTTTATACGATTATCATTTAACTGAATTAAAAAATCTCTAAAGCGATTCCACGCAGCGAGATGCTTGCGGTGTGGAAAATGCTCTTGCGTCAACTCCATCCATTTTTGAAATACATCTTCATCAATCTGGCTATCTTTTGTTAAATCTTCTGAAAACCCCAATATACCTGCACTGACGATGGCCAAATGTAGATGAATCATATTTCGATTCTGTAGACTTAACTCTTCTGCATCACAGCGTAAAATCAGCCATCGCACAAAGCACGTTAATAAATTGACTGAGTAGTGATTCGTTTCATCATTGGCAAGCTGTTTAAGCCAAATGCTTGATCTAGATTCACCTTTTAGTTGCTGAATCATCGCTAAAATATCAGACAAATGTAGTTGCTCATCGTCTATTTCTATTTCACTTTCTGGCTCAGTGCTATCTAAATTTGTGGTTAATTTTTCATATTCGAATAAGCGTAATAATTCATTGATTGAAAGATCTTCAGTCAAGACTTGGCCTGATATGTAACCTGCAATTAACGGAGTACTATTTAACATCACATTTTGCTGTAAAGCTTTCAACCATTGAGCTAACGATAGAGTGGACTTAAGCCCAATTTGTTTTAGATATGTAGTAAAACACTTTTGCCAATCCTTTCTTTGCTGATTTCTTGACTGTGCTAAAATCTCTTTTAATCGGGGCTGTAGATACTGTCGGTCTACTAAAATTAAAGTCGAGACATAAGGACTTAACAGTACTGTACGGCGTATCTTTGTCACAGATCTATCATTATTCACTGTCAGTTCAACGAGCCGACTATTCCCCATAGCGACTATATGTTGATCAGAAGCAATAAACTCCAACATCGCTTGTAAATGGCTCACTCTGCACAGTTGTGAATACATGGAGAGTACAACCAGCAAACGTCCTATTTCAACATCACAATTTTGATGTTCAGGTAAATGTTCTAAATCCTTCTGAATATGATCAAGTAAGTTTTGTTCAATATAACCCCATGTACTAAAACTATTTTCAGATGTCAGCCATGTACGATTAGCTTTTTGAGGAAGTTGAACGAATAAAGGAATTTTCGTTTTATCGCGAATATAAGCACAATATGCCTTGATAGCTTCTGGCAAATCAATGTTTGTATTTTTAGCTAAATGTGAAGCTAATACATGTCCAAGCTCTAAAGCTACTTGTGGCTCAGGATTTTCCCCAAAAATCAACGGACAATAGGACTCATACTCTGAGTTTTTCAGCCATTCTTTTACATCATTCTCTGAATATTGTATTCTCAGCTTCGTCTCTACTTGAGCTGTTTTAGTCTCTTGGGTTAAAACAAATGTTGGAATATGCTTGATTTTAAAAAAATCAAAACCTTCAAGACATTCGAAACCTAATTGTTTTTGCAAGTTTTCTTGTACATCAAGCCACTGTTGTTGAAAAGCTGATACAGGAAATACAGATAACATATCCCATGGATGACGACCCCGTATCCAGTGCCCAAGTCCAGCGTCCTTGAACCGTCCAGGTAACTGATTATAATCAGAGCGAACCAACTTCCGTGCCCAATTTCTAACTAAACCTTCAATCTGATGAGGAGCACAAAGTTGCACAGCATAAGATGATAAATCAACACGTGGTTCAATTTGCTCCCCTAGCATTCCCATCAAACCACGTAAACCTTGAATCTGTTTGATCAACGCTTGCGTCAATGGCACATAACGATCGGTTGATTCATCTTGATGATGTTTATCTTGAATCAATGCCCAGCCTTGCTGACTGATCCACTTTGGAAAGGGCTGCTTAATTCCTCGTCCTGCAGTTGCAAGATTCATCCATAATGCTGTATACAACGTCAAGCTATCAAAGAGCGTCTGCCAATCTTTCTGTTCGGCAGCATGATTTATTCTCTTTTTTATTCGTGTAATTTCATTTTGTATTTCAATAATCTTTATTCCAATTGGGCTACCCACCCGCTTATTGGAAGAGTATATATATTCAGGAATATTAATTTTTATCGTTCTTAAACAAGCAGCCCAGAGTTGCTCAAGTTGCCTCTGTTCAAAAGAGGCATAATGGATCAAGTTATCATAATTTCGACCTGATGCATTAGTCACTGCTTTAACGACAGCTAAATCACCTTGGCTATGATCATATAACAACCGTGGAAGAATATCTCGAATGCTTTTGAGGCTGATTTCTAGCTCTTTAGGTACACGGTTAATCAGTTCACTCACGTCACGTTCAACTGCCATATGATGTCTTGTAATCCCAAGATTTTTGACTTGACTCACTAAATCATTGAGTTCAATCGGTAAAACCAAATGTAATTCATTGGTCCATGGCACATGAAATTTAGAATCTTCTGGTTTTTTTTTGAGTGTCGGTGTCCCTGCAAACACACTTAATACATATGCAGATAAAGTATGATCATACTGAATAGCAATATTATTCTGATCTGCATTTCGACTAAAACGAGGCGCTGTTAATTCACTCACCGAACGTCCTGTGAGTAAACTCAATATTAAAGCTAATTTTGCGCGTAAGATTAAGCTGGCATCAGTATGAGATGGTTGACAGAGCCTAAATACTTCTTGAATTGAATTTAAGGACAATCGCGATTTGGTCCAAACTAAACCAACATTTGCAGCTTCAATATGTTGAGAAGTAGACTTAGATGCATAAAGCCCTCGAATTAAATCGGATTGTTCTGCCAAAAAAAATCTAAACAAGGGCTCCAATGGTGTTTCATCTTCTTCAATCTCATCATGCTCAAATACATCAGAGACTAGACCACGATGAATTTCATCTACATCCTCTAAAGGTTGGATAGCAATACTTAATGAACCATATCGTTGCAGGATCAATTTTTTGTGCTTTAACCCTATACAGTGTACAAACTTTGGACGTTTCTTCTTATTTTTTAGAGGATTGTTTTCCCAAATTTGGGATAAAAACAGCTTTAATGGATAAAAAACTTCTTTAAATCGTTTATCTTCAGAACGATCGGACATTGAACGAATCCATTGTTCCGGTCCGTTTTGAGTGATTAAGTCTTTGACTCGTTCTAAAATATCCTCATGACTTGGATCACCCAACAGCCTAATCGCTAAAAAGGCGTTATACACACGAGATCCCTTTTTAGCTTTTAGCTTTTCTCTTTTATCACCACTTAAATAATCACTATACTTTTCTAAAGTATGTACTTTTTTTTGAAAGTGAAAGATTTGGTCTAAAAACCACCTTATTACCGTATTAAAACTCTCATTATTTTGACTTATTCCTGCTTGAATCAATAGCAAGTCACAAATACCACTGTCTCCAGTGTAGGGGCGTAATGGCGTAAGTATATTATTTCTATCTGTTGTTTCTGAGAAAAAATGTGAATATTCCTCAGAATCCTGTAATCTACTAATGATCTTTAACGTATTAAGCTCATCACGAAATTCTGATAATTCATCATCCCCAATCAATGTGAAGATTCGCTGACAAATGACAACAATGCCAGCTAAGCTATAGTGTGCACGCAACAAAAATAATGCTTGGATCAGTTGTTCTTTTTCTATATTTTCATTCTGATTAATACATTCTAGGAGCTGCACCAAATACTCATTCATGAACTACTCCGAATACGATAGACCCATGCCTTCTTCCAGTCTGTTAAAGCTAAAGCAACTTCTGCAGTTGGTGCCACACAAACAATTTGCTGCTGATGTTTTTGATAAAGTTCCTCCAATTGAGGTAAAAATACAAAAAAGTCAGCTAAATGAAAATATGGTTGCACAGATTTTCCAAGCTCTTTCACTTTAATTCTTTCTAATGGCAAAAGCTTCTGGGCGATATAACCAGCTAAAACATTTTCGATTAAAAAATTACCACTCACCACCGGTGATGCCCAATTAACCAATTCTTGAACAAAGGAAATCGGCAGCTTTTTCAAAAAATGCTGTGTATTTAAAAATAAAATCATTTCTTCTGGATCTAAACTCTTTAGTCGAAGTTGGCCTGCAACCACCATCTTGTCCTGTGCTTTATCCACTTTAGCCCAGTGTCTTCTTTTCACACTATCCTTTAGAGTTTTTACCTTACATAAGTCCCTATCGACAGCAAGCAGTAACTTACGATATATCGCGAGCAGTAGTAATGCTTGATTTTTAATTTTTTCTGAAAACTCACTGCTTATTTCCCGATTGAGTAACATCATTTTCAAAACTAAAGCTGGGCATGGTTTTTCAAACCTACCTTCAGATATTGTTAATGCATCAATGAGCAATGGTGTCATCATTTTTTCCGCACAGGTAAATTATTTTTAGCGTTACAATAATAGAATAACACAGTCCCAAAATTAACAAAATAAAATCAAATAGATTTTATATTTACTAAAAAAGTATCTGAATTATATGATTTATTTACTAACCTTATTTTTATACTAAATCATTGGCAAGGTATTACAAACCTTAAGTGAATCGATCTATCAGATTCAGCCTAAACAAAGCCACTACGAATGTCTTGAAGTCGATGAGCTTTGGACTTTTGTAGGGAATAAACAAAATAAACAATGGCTTATTTATGCCTACCATCGAGAATCTGGAGAAATTGTTGCTTATGTTTGGGGTAAGCGGGATTTAGCAACGGTTCAACGTCTTAAAGCTAAACTTAAAAAGCTTGGGATTCAATATGCTCGAATTTCGAGTGATCACTGGGATAGTTTTATCACAGCATTTCTATGTTGCAAGCAAGTGATCGGTAAGTTTTTTACCGTCAGTATTGAAGGTAACAATTGTAGAATTCGTCATCGAATCAGGCGTGGATTAAGGAGAAGTTGCAACTTTTCTAAAAAGCTCGAAAATCATTTTAAAGCCTTTGATTTGACTTTCTTTTACCTTAATAACGGATTTGTTTAACGCCAGCATACTTTTTGAAACACCACCTAATTTTTTAAAACCACATTCCTTAAATATACCTTTTAAGTATTTAAAGATACCAAAAAAAGACTAGATAGGGCTATAACATTTAATTAAGGTATATCTAAACGGATATACAATTTAAGAATCAATGCAGTCTTAACTCATATAACGATTGAATAATTATGAAGTAGACCAGCATTATGGCAACATGAAGGAGATAGCCATGACAGCCGCAAATGTTAAAATTTTTAACACGGAAGAAGTACAAAATTTTATAAATCTACTCAGTGGTCTTGAGCAAGAAGGTGGTAATCCGCGTATCAAACAAATTATCCACCGCGTAGTTTCTGATTTATTTAAATCAATTGAAGATTTAGAAATTACTTCTGATGAATATTGGGCGGCAATTGCATATTTAAACCAACTCGGTACAAGTCATGAAGCTGGATTGCTTTCCCCTGGTTTAGGTTTTGACCATTTTCTTGATATGCGTATGGATGCAATCGATGCTGCTTTAGGCATTGACAACCCAACGCCACGTACCATTGAAGGCCCTCTTTATGTGGCTGGCGCGCCCGTGTCACAAGGCTTTGCACGTATGGATGATGGCAGCGATCCAAATGGCCATACGCTTATTTTGCATGGCACAATTTACAATGCAGATGGTCAACCGATTCCAAATGCACAAGTTGAAATTTGGCATGCCAATACCAAAGGTTTCTATTCACACTTTGACCCAACTGGCGAACAAACACCATTCAACATGCGCCGTACTATTATGACGGATGCACAAGGCCATTATCGTGTACAAACGATTCTGCCATCAGGTTATGGCTGCCCACCAGATGGTCCAACACAGCAATTGTTAAATCAATTAGGTCGTCACGGTAACCGTCCTGCGCACATCCACTTCTTTGTGTCAGCAGATGGTCATCGCAAACTAACTACGCAAATTAACGTTGCTGGCGACCCGTACACCTACGATGACTTCGCTTTTGCAACTCGTGAAGGCCTAGTGGTTGAAGCGATTGAGCATACCGATCCTGCGACAAGTCAAGCCAACGGCGTAGAAGGTCCATTTGCTGAAATGGTCTTTGATCTAAAATTAAGCCGACTTGTCGATGGAGTTGATAACCAAGTGGTAGACCGCCCGCGCTTGCAAGCTTGATGCAACTATAAATCTAATTTTGAATCTTGTAATCAGGCTGTCAGCAATCGCCTAGCCTGATTTGCTTTATGGATAAATAGAAAATTATATGGATATTCGTATTTTTGATGCAGCACAAAATGAAATTTTAACCATTCTTCCAGAGCGAGATAGGAGTTTGGCTCGGCTTCGTGCTATCTTGTTAGCAGGACAATTTCCCACCGTGACGGTGATTGGCAAATATAACCACGGTAAAAGCCGACTTTTAAATGAACTCATTGGCGATGACATTTTCTCTGTTGCAGATAAACGTGAAACGGTCACTTTATCTGAACATTTAAAGCATAATGTCCGCTGGTTAGATGCACCAGGTTTAGATGCTGATGTCGCAGCCATTGACGACCAATATGCGCAAGATGCGATGTGGACCGAAGCGGATATCCGCTTAATAATCCATTCTGTTCGTGAGGGTGAATTGGATCCGTATGAATTACAATTATTTCAACAATTCAAACAAGATGAACAGCAAACACGGCGTCAAAGCGTACTGGTCCTGACGCAAATCGATCAAGCACCAGATCAAGATGTTTTAGCACATATTATCGCCAGCATTAAAAAACAAGCGCCTGATGCCAATGTTATACCCGTTTCTGCAACGCGTCATCGCCAAGGCTTAGTCAATTCTAAACCACTACTAGTTCAACGTAGTGGTATTCCAGAACTGCAACAAACCCTCAACGGCATGATTGAAAAAGTTTCCGCAGTACGCCAGTTTGAAAAAAATAAAATCTTCACTGAACTTAAATCAGAAATCTCTGAACTGCAAAATTCAACTCAGACCCAAATACAGCAACTGAACACAACGCTTCAACAACAAGCTGAATCCTTTTTGCATGATCTCAATCAAGTGCTAGACAAAGTTCGTGTGGATTTACAGCCCATTCTGCAGATTTCAGGAAAAGACGATTCTTTAGAACCAGATTCCTTTGCCAATATGTATAAAGTGACTGCGGGTAAACGAGATCGTAACCGTATTCAAGTAGCGTATTCTCGCGCTTGTATCGAAATCAACAGTCACTTAGTACGATATGGTGTGATTGGTTTACCTGATACACAAAAAAGTAATGTCCGTAGTTTGGATACTGTGATGGTTGCGGTCATGGGGGTTTCGGTCAAACTGCGTAAGGATTTAAAACTTATTTTTGACGAAGAATCAGGTCGTGATCGTTTGCGACGTGAATTCACACACTATTTTGAAGTCTCGGCCGATCGCATGCAATTGAAAAACCAACTGCAGAATCTAGAGCAACGACTTCAACTCATTGTACAAGCCCAACAAGTAACAGAAACTTTGGAGGGAGCATTATGAGTACTGATTTGATTCAAACTTCGATTGAAAGTCCAATTCAACATTTGATCCAAAGTTCTGATACTTTCAATCAGCCTGAGCAAAATATTCTACTGCATTTAAATAAAATGCAGGCTTGGCATCAGCAACTGGCAACCAATCTAAATGAACGACGTTTAAACAGTAACGGATTGAGTTCATCCAGCCAAATATCTACTGCGATTGTGGCTTTAAATACCCAACTTGAACATTATCTGAGTCACTGGGAAACACATCTAGACCGCCTCAAAGAGGCACAATCTATTGCTGAACATTTTGAAGATAAAATCATTTTATTAATTTTTGGCAAATTTAATGCCGGTAAAAGTTCATTATGTAATGTCTTGGCTGAAAGTTTCCGCAGACGACAACAAAGCGTTGGTTATTTTTACCTCGATGCTGGAAATATCATTGAAAGTGATAAACCTTTAAAAGAAGGTGCCACAGAGACCACCTCGCGTTTACAAGGTGTTTGCCTCGGTCTTAATTTAATTTTATTAGACACGCCTGGACTGCATTCTGTAACTCCCCAAAATGCCGAACTAACTCAACGGTTTTTAGACAGTGCCGATGGTGTTTTATGGTTAAGCAGTTCATCTTCGCCCGGTCAGGTCAAAGAACTCATGGCTTTGGGACAGGAGTTACGTAGGCATAAACCCTTACTGCCTGTGATTACCAGAAGTGATTATTTTGAAGAAGACGAGGTGGATGGAGAAATTTGCCAAGTCTTATGCAATAAAAATTCGGATCAACGTAGTTTGCAGGAGCAGGACGTCTATACGCGTGCCACATCGCAACTGGTGGAAATGCAAGTTGATCCTGACTTATTGCAAGTGCCAGTATCGATTTCTTCGCAAATGTTAAAAGATGCAGATTTTAATGATCAAGCTATGCAATCTGCTGGATTTAATAGCCTATTTAATGCTCTTTTTCATTTAATTGAACCCGCCTTAGCCTATAAACAGCGAAAACCTGCCGAAGCCTTGCTTCATCATTTGCAGGAAGAAATATTAGCGCCGTTACAACTTGAAGTTGTGCCGCAGCTTAATCAATTGCAGGTGTGTTTGAACAATGCCAGCAATGCATTAGTGCAGCATAAGTCTCAAATCATGACACAGACTTGGCGCAGCGTTATTGCCACTTTACCAAGCCTATTAGAACAATTTGCCGCGCAGCAAGCCTTGCCTGATTTATATCGCACGCTTACACAGCAAACCAATCAATTACTGGCAGTACACATTTCAAAACATTTGGTTGATTATCAATTGAAATTTATGCCGCTTGAGCATTTAGAGTTTTCGGAGCATTTGGCATACGAAGTCATATATGCAGAGGAGGATAAGGACATCTTAGCCATTGGTCATGAGCGTTTATATACTGAAATTTCGAATAGTTTATTGCAGAAAGTAGACAACTATTTGGATGATGTCATTGAGCAATGTCAAAACGTGCTGAGCAACATTGAAAAGCAAATTGAGACCATCTATCAGGGCTTAATCAATGATGAACAAGAACTAAAATACATTGCCGATTATTTAAGAAGGCCAAGTTCTGATTCGTCAAAAGCGAGGAATCTTTTGAATCTATCCTAAATAGGCACATTAGGAAAAACTTCAGTGCAGCTTACCAACCATTATGTTAATCATCATTGAGTTGAACTGGCTTCCCCTCTTCGGCGAATACTTCTTTGATGCATTCTAAAATGTCGGGAATGTATGAACTTTGATCCATATTTCTGACCGATAATGAAATTGGCGAATAAGCTTCTAAGTCTAAAATTGGAATATAGATTAAGTTTTTCATGCCAATTTCACTGGCACTTTCAGGAATGATCGAAATCCCTTCGCCAGAGGAAACTAAACCGAGTGCTAAATGAATTTCACGAACTTCTATAAGCTCTTTCGGGACTAAGCCTAATTCCGTAAAAATGGACTGAATTAATGTCGAAAAATTAGGTTTAGGCGCAATGGGATAAGAAAAGATGGATTCCTTGACAATTTGGGACAGGTAAACGCCAGTATCAATAAATTCTGCCAGATGGTGATTTTTATGTACCGCCAATTTTAAGCGCTCTTTACGTAATAATAAACGTTTGATGGCTGGATCGGATAATCGCAATCGACCAAAACCAATATCAATCTTACCTGCTTTTAGGGCTTCAATCTGATCCCGCGTGCCACACTCGATTAATTCTACATGTGTATCTGGATGTCGCTGACGAAATAAATAAATGATTTGAGGCAACAAAGCATACAGTAAAGAACCGACGTAGCCGATCCGAACTGTCTTATCCACAGCATTGATGCGCTGCGCCATTGAGGTCGCTTGAGCTGTATGCGTCAAAATTTGCACAGCATGTTTATAAAAGAACATCCCTGCTTCTGTTGTTTTAACTGGGCGCGATCCTCGTTCGAATAAGGTAATGCCTAATTCTTCTTCTAATTTTTGAATTTGTCGACTCAAAGGAGGCTGAGCAATACAGAGTTTATCTGCAGCTTTGGTAATGCTTTGCTCTTCAACAACCGTCACAAAATAACGTAAATGTCTTAATTCCATTTATATACCTTTTAAGTATTCAAAAATACCAATTTGGCTCTAGTTTAAGATATTACATTAACTTAGGGTATACAAATAGCTAAACACAGAAGATTTTTTGCAATGTATAAAACTATAGAAACATTGCTTGTTGAGATTCCAACGATCCGTCCACATAAGATGGCAGTTGCAACAATGCAAACTCAGACACTCGTACTGGTTAAAATCAGCACAGACGACGGTTTTATCGGCTGGGGCGAAGCCACCACAATTGGTGGCTTAGGATATGGCGAAGAAAGCCCTGAGAGCGTCAAAACCAATATTGAAACCTATTTTGCACCTCTACTCAAAACATTGAAAGATGTGAATGTCGCGCAAATTATGCAGGTCATTAATCGCAATATTAATGGTAACCGTTTTGCAAAATGCGCCATTCAAACTGCATTACTCGATATCCAAGCACAGCGTCTGGGTTTGCCTCTTAGTGAGGTTTTAGGTGGTCGCCTAAGAGACAGTATTCCAGTGTTATGGGTATTAGCTTCTGGTAATACTGAAAAAGACATTCTTGAAGCGCAAAAGATGATTGCTAGCAAGCGTCATAATATTTTCAAACTCAAAATCGGTTCACGCCCTGTTGAACAAGATGTTGAACATGTATTGGCAATCAAAAAAGCCTTAGGTGATGACATTTCGATTCGTGTCGATGTCAATCGTGCATGGTCAGAATTAACCGCGATTAAAGGTATTCAAATGCTGCAAGATGGTGGCATTGACCTTATTGAACAGCCATGCGCGATCCATAATATTGATGCTATGGAACGCTTAACACGTAAATTTGATATAGCGATCATGGCAGATGAATCACTCATGGGTCCACAAAGTGCTTATGAACTGGCAAAACGAAGCGCTGCCTCTGTATTTGCAGTAAAAATTGCGCAATCGGGCGGCTTACTTGAGGGCTGCGAAGTTGGAAAGATCGCCAATCTTGCAGGTATAGATTTATACGGTGGCACCATGCTAGAAGGTTCTGTAGGCACAATTGCTTCAGCCCACGTATTTTCAACCTTCAGCAATTTAGCATATGGCACTGAGTTATTTGGTCCATTATTGCTGACTGAAGAAATTTTAAAAACGCCACTTAAATATGAAAATTTTGAGCTACAAATCCCTACAGGTTTAGGCTTAGGTATTGAGTTGGACGAAAATAAAATCGACAACCTACGTCGTCAATAATTTAAGGAGTCATCATGCTTTTCCAAGTCAAAATGGACGTACATATCCCTTTAGATATGCCAAGCGATAAAGCCAATGAAATTAAAGCTGTTGAAAAAGCTTATTCACAAGATTTACAGCGCCAAGGTAAATGGCGCCATATTTGGCGTATTACGGGTCAATATTCAAATATCAGTATTTTTGATGTTGAAAGCAATGAAGAGTTACACAACATTTTGCAAGGTTTACCACTCTACCCGTATATGGATATTCAAGTAACAGCGTTGAACCGCCATCCCTCTTCAGTTCGTGAAGATGATAGCTGATCAGAAAATCAAACCACTCTAACTTGTTAGAACTCTAATTTTTTGGGGTGGTTTATCTCTCATTTATATACTGAGATGTATTACAGGAGTTTTAAAGGCGCAGCTTGAAATAGGGCCTAATTGTACAGTGATAACAACCCAATAATTTTTATGCATAGGTATTTTTGAAAGGATATTTACGCATAGCAATTTAAGCATATACAAATAAGAGTAGTCATATGATTGATAAAAGCTCAACATCCTTAATGGATGCACTGTCCCAAATTAAAAATGGTTCAACTGTCATGATCGGCGGCTTTGGCACAGCGGGTCAGCCTGCTGAACTGATTGACGGACTGATTAAGCTTGGCATCAAAGACCTCGTGATTGTGAATAACAATGCAGGTAATGGCGATTATGGCCTTGCGAAACTGCTTAAAGCAGGCTCTGTCCGTAAAATCATTTGTTCTTTCCCACGCCAGTCTGACTCTTGGGTTTTTGATGAACTTTACCGTGCTGGAAAAATTGAATTAGAACTTGTACCACAAGGCAATTTAGCATGTCGTATTCAAGCGGCGGGGATGGGTTTAGGTCCAATCTATACGCCTACAGGTTTCGGTACGCTTTTAGCTGAAGGTAAACCGACACTCAATTACGAAGGTAAAGACTTTGTTTTAGAAAATCCAATCAAAGCAGATTTTGCACTCATCAAAGCGCATCAAGGCGACCGTTGGGGCAACTTGGTTTATAACAAATCTGCACGTAACTTTGGCCCAATTATGGCTATGGCTGCCGATGTGACCATTGCGCAAGTATCTGAAGTAGTTGAACTCGGTGGCTTAGATCCAGAACATATCATCACCCCAGGGATTTTTGTTCAACACGTTGTTCACGTTACACCTGCTCAATAGTTGGATACGGAGATTTAAAAATGAGTTATACCAAATTAAGCCGTGATCAAATTGCTGAACGTGTGGCTCAAGATATTCCAGATGGTGCTTATGTGAATTTAGGCATTGGTTTACCGACTAAAATTTCGAATTACCTACCTTCAGATAAAGACATATTTCTACACTCTGAAAATGGTCTATTGGCTTTTGGCCCACCTCCAGAAACAGGTCATGAAGACCCAGAGCTGATTAATGCTGGTAAAGAATTTGTCACCATGTTGACTGGCGGTGCATTTTTCCATCATGGTGACTCATTTGCCATGATGCGGGGCGGTCACTTAGATATTGCTGTACTCGGTGCATTCCAAGTGGCTGAAAATGGCGACTTAGCCAACTGGCATACAGGCGCTCCCGATGCAATCCCTGCAGTGGGTGGTGCAATGGACTTGGCTGTGGGTGCAAAGAAAGTATTTATCACCACAGATCATGTAACTAAAAAAGGCGAGCCTAAAATTGTCGCTGAATTAAGTTACCCTGCCACTGGCTTGAAATGCGTAGACCGCATTTATACCGACCTTTGCGTGATTGATGTGACGCCTACAGGCATGACCGTGATTGAAAAAGTAGACGGTCTGAGCTTTGAAGAGTTGCAGGCAATGACTGGTGCAAAGTTGGTGGATGGGACATCTAAATAAAAAAGGGAGTCCCCTTTTACAAAGGGGGATTTTTCGAATAAATCAGCTTTTTAAAATCGCTCTCAACCTCCCTTTTAAAAGGGAGGAGCTTTCAGTAAAGGATTTAAAAATGAAAAACGCATACATCATTGACGCTATTCGTACACCTTTTGGTCGCTATGCAGGCGGTCTAGCGCCAGTTCGTGCAGATGATCTGGGTGCATTCCCCATAAAGGCTTTGATGGAACGAAATCCGACGGTCAATTGGGGAAATGTTGATGATGTCATTTACGGTTGCGCGAACCAGGCCGGTGAAGATAATCGTAATGTCGGACGTATGTCTGCCCTTTTGGCCGGTGTGCCTTATCAAGTGCCTGCAACTACGGTAAACCGTTTATGTGGCTCATCTTTAGATGCTATTGCAATGGCCGCACGTGCAATTAAAGCCAATGAAGCTGATTTAATTATCGCGGGTGGTGTAGAAAGCATGAGCCGTGCGCCTTTTGTAATGGGTAAATCTGAATCTGCTTATGGGCGCAGCCAGAAATTTGAAGACACTACCATGGGCTGGCGCTTTATCAATCCTAAGTTGAAAGAAATGTACGGTGTAGAAACCATGCCGCAGACAGCGGAAAACGTTGCAGAACAATTCAATATCGACCGCACGGATCAGGACATCTTTGCATATAACAGCCAACAGCGCACCGCAGCAGCCCAAGCCAAAGGTTTTTTTAAAAGCGAAATTATTGCTGTCAGCATCCCTCAACGTAAAGGCGATGCCGTAATTGTTGATACAGATGAACACCTGCGCGCTTCAACCACACTGGAAGGTTTAAATAAACTCAAACCGGTTGTGAAAGCAGAAGGTACAGTCACTGCTGGTAATGCTTCAGGGATTAATGACGGTGCTGCTGCCCTGCTCATTGCCTCTGATGATGCAGTTGAAAAATATGGACTCAAAGCGCGTGCCAAAATTATTGGCGCAACCACAGTTGGCGTTGAGCCTCGCATCATGGGCTTTGGTCCAGCGCCTGCCATCAAAAAATTGTTGGCGCAAACGGGTTTAACACTCGAACAAATGGACGTGATTGAACTGAATGAAGCTTTTGCAGCACAAGCTTTAGCAGTGACTCGCGATTTGGGTTTAGCGGATGACGAAGCGAAAGTTAATCCGAATGGTGGTGCAATTGCGCTTGGACATCCACTCGGTGCGTCTGGTGCACGCTTAGTGACCACAGCATTAAATCAACTTGAAGCAACCAATGGCAAATACGCCTTGTGCTCGATGTGTATTGGTGTGGGTCAAGGCATTGCTTTGATTATTGAAAGAGTCTAAATAAGCTCTCTTTGCAAAGCAGTCTGCTTTATCCCTGAGGATTAGGCTAAAAATGCTGGATCAAGTTAAAAGATAAGATCAAGGATTGTAAAATGCCAAAATTTATATCGAATGATGCCGAAATTAATTACCAAACCTTCGGTGATACCAATAACCCAACAATCATATTTTCAAACTCGCTGGGCACAAAATATACTATGTGGAAGCCGCAAATTGATGCTCTACAGAATGATTTTTTTGTGATTTGCTATGATACTAGAGGTCATGGTGCATCCTCTTCCCCAAAAGGTCCCTATTCGATTGATCAATTAGGGTCAGATGTTATCCATTTGTTGGATCATTTAAATATAAATAAAGCCAGTTTTTGTGGTATTTCAATGGGTGGTTTGACAGGTCAATGGTTGGCCATTCGCCATCCAGAACGTTTTAACCATGTCGTTTTGTCTAATACAGCAGCAAAAATCGGTCAAGAACTCGCTTGGGATACGCGTGCAGCATTGGTGCGTGAACAAGGTTTGAAACCGATTGCTGATACAGCTGCATCACGCTGGTTTACCGAGCCCTTTATCCAAAGTAACGCAGCAGTTGTAGAATCTTTAAGTAACGACCTTGGTGCTGGCAGCCCAGAAGGTTATGCAAGTTGCTGTGAAGCTTTGGCTAAAGCGGATCTTCGTGAACAACTTAAAACGATTACTGTTCCAACACTTGTTGTGGCAGGGTTACAAGACCCTGTAACGACCATTGCTGATGGAGAATATATGGTGGAGCATATTCCAAATAGTCAATTATTTAAAATTGATGCATCACATATATCCAATATAGAACAGCCTAGAGTATTTAATTACATTCTACATCAGTTTTTAAACGCATAATTCTATTGTAGTAATCTACAAAATTTTTATAAAAATGGTCAGTGCATGGCCATTTTTTATTACTATTTCGGATTCGTTGCACAAATCTATTCATGACGGCTTATTCAGCAGTCTAATGCTCAAATGTAAGCGTCCGCTGAACACACCTTATAAATTCATCCTATAAGTCTTAATTTAGTCCCCACTTAAAAACAAGTGGGGACTAAATTTATGACTACAAATACTGATTATGAAAATGAGCATCTTCCTATGCCTAAAGGGGACGGTCGTGCTGCTTTGGCTTTTTTGATGGAGCAACATGGTTTAGGTCAGTCTGACTTAACAGAGGTTGCAACCCAATCAGTGATTTCTGAGATTTTAAGTGGTAAACGCCAACTGAATATTCGTCATATTAAGGCATTGTCTGAGCGGTTTAATGTATCGGCAGATACGTTTTTCTAAAAGAGAGGTGGATCAGGAAATTTGGCTCAATTAGGGGTGCTTTGCCTTTCAGATCTTTGTGCAACAAAGCCCAGAGAATCTATAAATGATAGTGCGTAAGTCCTAATATATCCTTTTCATTAATAAATCTATACAATTAAGTAGCCTTTAATTCATAGCCAAATATTTTTTTTGATAAATTAATAAAATTTTCAACGGGGGTATAATTTTCTTTTTTTCGGTATCTGAGAATAATTGAGCTAAAAGCAAACGCTTCACTCAGAGGAATAAATACAAGATCTTTACTATAAAGATTAACTACCCCCTCATTCACTATTGTGATTCCAAATCCAGCCAACACTAATCCCAAAGCAGAGTGAATATCACGTACAGGCTCAAATAGATTTGAGGGCGATATCATTTTGACTTCAAAAATTTCAAGAATATTTGAAAGGAAATTTGGTTGTGGAGTATCAGGAAATAAAATCATTGGTTCATCAACGATATCTTCTAAAGAAAGAGACTGATTAACTTTTAGCTGTAACAGTGGATGCTCTTTATATAAAGCAACATAAAGTTTTTCTTCTTTCAGAATAATACGCTCAATCTCGTGATCTATACTTTTAAGTCTACCAATTCCTATGTCAATCTTGCCGCTTTTTAATTTTTCAATCTGTTGAAGAGTATTCATGGCTTCGACATGAATGGCAATATCAGGATACTTTAATCGGTAATATTTGATGCATTCTGCCAGTTCGCTGTATATGGCAGAACCAATAAATCCAATACGCAGTGTATTATTGGCTCCGCCAATTTGCTGAGTCATCTTCTTAAGATGCATTTCACTCTGCACAATTTTTTTCGAATTTTCGTAGAAGTATTTACCTGCCTCTGTCAATTCTATGGATCGAGTATTACGTACCAATAACGGCACTTCTAACTCTTCTTCCAAATTTTGTATAGCACGACTTAATGGTGGCTGAGCAATAAATAATTTTTCAGCCGCTTTTGTGAAACTCATCTCATCAGCTACAGCAATGAAATATTTCATTTGGCGAATATCCATATTGTGTGGCTGTCCTCTTAAAGATCAATAATAAGGTGCTGTGATTTTATTTTTGAACAGCAGGGTGTAAACATAGTCAAATGGTCTGTTTCATTTAAAATCATATCTTGATGATGTAACTCACCCCCGGTATAACGCAGCGTACATGTGCCACAAATGCCCTGTTCACATGACATTGGCACTACATAACCTGCCTTATTTAAAACCTCGGCAATATTATCTGTTTGTAATATTGGAATTTTTTGACCTGTAGACGCAATTTCTAAGCTATGTTCATGATGAGATGCTAACAGCAACTCAGTCATAGGATTTTTAAAACATTCTTTATGAATAAATTCTTTTGTCCATTGCATAGCTAATGCCTGCGCTTCGACATACTGTATAAAATGTGCAGAACCACATACATAAAGGTGGGTATTAACTTTTTCTTGTTGCAAAACTTTTTTAATATCAAAATTGTTGGTTTGTTTATTGCCAACATAAGTTGTATAACGACTATCTCGATTCATGATATGAAATTCATTAATACGGTCAATAAATGGGATATTCGGCTGACGTGTACAATAATGTAAATCACATTTACGTTGATCGATAGCAAGGCTCGACCACATACTCAAAATAGGTGTAATGCCTATTCCACCTGCAATCAACAGAACTTTTTGTTCAGTATCATCGAGTTCAAATAAGTTGCGTGGTTGACTGATTTGAATCAGGTCGCCCACTCTAAGTTGCTCGTGAATATAACGAGATCCACCTAATGATTTTGGCTCTTTTAATACACCTATTTCATAGTATCTACGGTCTTGTAGTGGACTAATGAGTGAATATTGACGTACTTTGCCATGAGGAAAATGGAAGTCTATGTGTGCACCACTATTAAAGTGTGGTAATAATTTACTATGAATCGGCGCAAGTTGAATACTGAGGATATTCTCAGATTCATAACGCATTTGCTGTACACGGACATCAATGATGTTATTCAATTTCAACCTATAACTTTAATACAATATAAGGTTTAAAGAGATGATCGGTATTGTGGCTTGCCTCTCTCCTTTAAACCTTGCATCAAACATTAAAATGACTTTGCTAATCCAAAAGTCAGCGTATGATTGTCATTCTTCAAGTTTGTACCAACACTTGGTCCAGTACCTTTTTCCGAAGCGGATACATCATATTCATATGCCAAATTTAGATCAGCAAACGGCAAACGATGACCATAGCCTACTGATGGCTTTATGTGTAATCGCATTAGTGTATGAATATCCTTATTCATTTAATGCACATCGTGCTGTATAAAGTCAATTATTTTAAAGGTCTAATTCCAAGACCGGAGAACGTGATCTAGAAACACAAATCACCATCCGTTGATTGGCTTGTTTTTCACTGTCACTTAAAACCATATCTAAGTGTTCAGGCTCACCACGAAGTACTGTGCATTCACATGCGCCACAAATACCCGCACGACAAGAAAATGGTACCTCTATACCGAGGGATTCAATGGCATCTAAGATGGACTGCTCAGGTTTAACAATAATTTCATGACCAGATTTTGCCAATTTCACAGTAAATTCAGAAATATCCTCTACCGATTGGGTTTCAGATTTGATCGGTTGTGGTGCATTAAACCATTCAAAATGTACTCGCTCTCCAATCGCAACTGAAACCTCTTTCAAGGCAAGCATCAGTGGATTTGGTCCACAACAGTAGATATGCGTGTTTGGACTGAGCTCTTGTACAATATGTTCTAAATCTAACAAATTGGCTTGCTCATCATTAAAATGAAAATGAATGTTTTCTGCCTGATGAAGTGCATTCAAACTTTCATAAAATGCTGCGCGTTGTCGATTACGGGTTGAGTAATATAAAGTCCATTTTTTTTGATGTGCAATACACCAATGAATCATAGATAAAATAGGGGTAATACCAATTCCACCTGCAATAAAGCAGTATTCTGCTACATCTACCAATTCAAAATGATTACGTGGTGTGCTTATGCTCAGCACATCACCAAGCTTTATTTTTTGATGAATAAACGCTGATCCACCCTGACTATTTGGATCCAAGCTCACAGCAACTACATAACGATCACGCTCTGCGGGTGAGTTTAACAATGAGTAATGTCTCGTCAGTCCATTCGCAAGATAAATCTCTAAATGTGACCCTGCTGTAAATGGTGGAAGCGCTTGTTTATTTTCATCTCTAAGTTCTAAGAGCAAGATACCTTTAGCTTCACATTGGATATCTGTCACTTTGAGCTTTAATTTTCCTAATGTCATAACCACCACTTCCTTTTAGTGCGATGAATATGAAGTACTTAACAACAAGCACTTCACGATGCATTGATAATATTTAAGCTTGATTTTGTTGTGTTTCTTGATTAATCAGCTCTAAAAGCTTTTTACGTACACGTACAGGTGCAATATCATTTGACATTAATACTGGGTCTAAAGAGAAGAAATCTGTAGTTTTCATCTCTGTCTGTACAGCTTCAAGTAACGGTACGTCTTCATCTTCAAATGCACGATGCATATTCTGAATTTTCATCACATTAAAACTTGCATCTTCTTCGATATGATTACGACGTGTCGCAAAGAAATAGTGCGTTGTGGTATCAGTTTCAGGTGTGGTGGTATGTAAATCATATTGATTTAAATCATCTAGGCCAAACTCTCCATTTTGTACAGCAGCAACAGTAAGTTGAATATGCGAAGGTGCCGTCCATGTGATGTTAAAATATTGCTGAGCTAATGCTTGTGGATCTGGCAATAATGGTGCAAAAATCATCATTGCAGGTTGTTGCTCCCATTCCCAACGTGCAGAAAGACTATTATGTGCTTCTGTAACCTGTGGAATAATTGGTGACAGTTTGCCGCGCGTTGTAATAATCTCGCCATGTACATGATCGATATGACTTAAATCCATCACATTATCAGTTAAGAGTTCATAATTGCATTTCACATGCATATAGGTATGACCAACCGAATTTGGATGTCCTGACATTAGTTCACTGTAATCCGGGATTAAATTCTCATCTGCTTTTTCTGCATTACCCATCCAAATCCAAATAAAACCATAGCGTTCTACCAAAGGAAAAGCTTGTACTTTCGCAGCAGTTGGGATGTGACCTTTCCCGTGAGGATTGTGTGTACATTGACCAGTGCAATCAAATTTTAAAGCATGATATGGGCAAACTAATTGATCGCCTTCTCTTCTCCCTAAACTTAAAGGTGCAAAACGATGAGGACAACGATCATGTAGCGCAACCGGCTTACCATCTTCAGTACGATAAATCACCACGTTGATATTCATAATTTTGCGCTTAAATAGATTAAATGCATCAACATCGGTTGAAAGCGCAGCAACATACCAGCAGTCTTTTAAAAAAACATGCTCAGACTGAGTGTCCGTTTTAAAAATCATCTTATTCATCTAGCATCTCCTTGCTATACTTATTGAACTATTTCATTTAACTCATTCCTTTGTAGATGAGTTTAAAAACGCTTTCCAATATCAAATATCTCTGACAGGGATACTCTGAAGGTATTAATTCTAAATTATAGATTTAACTAATTATGAATAATGGGAATTTAAATACTAGACCTTGAATCAATCAGGCTTTATTGCACAAAGATTTGAAATGCAAAGCGCCCCTAATTGAGCCAAATTTAAGGCGTAACTTGGGTACGTGGTCGACCTAATTCCGTAAATCTGTTAAGGACTGCTACACGTGCATGGATCTCATTCACTTGGCTATCAAAACTCCTTGCACTGAGTTTATCTTCTAATAATTTGATGCAATGCATCTTAGTTTCAACCAAACTTCGACGATGATAGCCTGACCATTTTTTCCATAGTGTCCTGCCTAAACGTTTAATTGTTCGAAGTAATTCATTTCGCTCTAGCGAGCTACTCTTTGTATCTTTCCATGGTTTCGCATTTTTTCTAGGTGGAATCACCGCATGCGCTTGCCGATCTGCAATGATCTGACGGCATTGCTTGGTGTCATAAGCTCCATCGGTATAAACAGAGTCAATCCGCTCATCTTGTGGAATCTGATTAAGTAAATCACCAAGCACCTGTGAATCACTGACATTATTGGTTGTAAGCTGAACTGCTCGTATTTGTAGGGTTTTAGCATCTATACCAATATGAAGTTTACGCTGTTAGCGGCAGTGTAAAACTGCCCCCCTTGGTTAATATAGCGGTCATTTTGGACTGCTCAACATGTTAACTTTGGAGCAAGCAGTGACAATCCAATGAGTGTAGCCTATCAGCAAGGTAAATTGAAAACCTATATGCAGCGCGTGATACTCGCTCCGAAATTACTGATTATCGATGAAATTGGTTATTTACCATTTGGACGTGAAGAAGCGAATCTGTTCTTTAACGTGATTGCCAAGCGTTATGAAAAAGGCAGTACGATATTGACGAGTAACTTACCCTTTAGCCAATGGTCTAAGTCGTTTGCGGATGATGTTAGGTTGACCGCTGCGATGTTAGATCGGCTATTACATCACTGTCATGTGGTACAAATATCGGGTGAGAGTTATCGTTTGAAGGATAAAAAAAGAATTGGGATTCAGCCTCAGGTTGAAACTTAATACGAGATCAAAGGGGGCAGTTTTAGAATGCCGTTGACATCTTTTAAAGATGGTATTCCATTTACCAAAATGAGCAGGTAGATCACGCCATGGACTGCCTGTACGGGCAATCCATAGGACTGCTTCTAAAAATAATCGATTATTTTTTCCACTACGACCTCGATCGGTCACTTTACCTAGGCAAAAGGTTCCATTTTTGCCCATTAGGGGGATAATGCAGTGACTGAAAGCTTCTTTCATACATTAAAAGGTCATGTAATCCATGGCAGTGTGTTTTCGACTCGAAAAGAAGCAAATGCTGTCTTGTTTGACTATATCGAGATTTATTACAATCGGATCAGAAGACATTCTGCAAACGGCTGGTTAAGCCCAGAAGCCTTTGAACAGAAATATTTTAAAAGTTTAAAGGGGCTGGTTGTCCACGATTCTGTCTAGAATCAAACCAAGAATTTTAAAGAATTAAGCCAAGTTTAACTTGGCTTAATCTTAACATCATCGTCTCAGTAAGAACTCTGAGTCGTTAGAATGCCCACACCATTTTTAAGGTGGTGGAATGTCCTTCAGGACGATGCTCCACTTCGGTTTCTTTAAGGAACTTCGCCTCTAATGACCAGTTATCCTGTTTGTATTGAATTGCAGGGCCAAATGCCAACGCCTGTCCTTTATTACCAATACTGGCACCATTCACTTCATCATCTGTGGTTTGTTTAAACACATAGCCTTCTAGTGCCAATTTCACTTGATCATTTAACTGATAACCGATTGCATAATCCCCAGCAAAATAATCCCCCGATTGATAGTTGGTATCGTCATTTTCGGTATTGAAACTATAAGACAGTTTGGTCGAAAACTCCCAACCTTGTGGCTGCAAATACGAGTAAACCAAAACTGGCCGAATGGTGTGATAATTCTTGCCTAAATTAGCGATTACAGGACGTTGAGGATTGGCATCTTCATAATCACCTGTTGCTAACACACCTTCTAAAGCAGCGATACTGTGATGGTTACCTTTATGCCAACCGAGCATAGTGCCTATCACTAAATCTCCCAGTCCACTGTTAGAATCTGATGCGCCCATCGCATTTAAACGTAAATTGACTAAAGGCTGTGCTGCATAGATCCCTAATTGCCCGCCTGCAATTTGTTGTGGGGTCATCCACACCAGACGTGGAATAAAGGCATTCACATCGACATGGAAATTGTTGGGACCATCTTTAAACTCACTGGCATGGTAATTTTGGTAGTAGTTCAGCAAATATACCCCAGGTGGTGGCAAAGCACCTGCAGCAATGCCTTCAGCACCCAGTGCAAAAGAGTCTAAACCGTTTTCAGTTGCACAGACATGCGTTGCTATACCGCTCAATAACATGAGTGCGTAGATTTTGTTTTTCATAGAACATCCTATTCAATGCAAATTTTGATGAAGTTTGCTTGCCATGTTGAATCTTTCATACCTTGGCAAGAAACTGAAGAGAGCAGCATCACCAACTGGCATGGTGGTTTGCGCTACATATTTACCTGCTGCATCACTAAAAATGGTACGGCGCAAGTTAAAGTCAGACTGGGTTTTGTCAAAGAATGAATAATTGCCCAAACTATTAGCATGCCAAACTTCGACTTTGGCATTTTCAATAATGTTGCCCTGTGTGTCAGTGACCTTACCTTCAATAATTAAAGTATCTATATGATCTGATTCTGAACCGTCATCCATACGCGCAAAACCGACTGATTCAGGTGCACCTGCAACATACAATGGCCCTTCAATGGTACGTGGTGTACCACCTGTCACGCCTGCTCTAGCATCGGCTTCATCGGCACGTAAATCTAGATAATGTTCCAGACCCAAACCTGCTGCAAGTAAACCAAGTTCATTGGCTTTGCCTGCGTCGGTCATGTATTCCAGACCTTTCCAGACTTCAGAAGGCTGAATGTCTAAATCTTCAATAGCTTGAAATAAGTCTGTTACCAAACGTACTACAATTTGCTGTACACGTTGATCGACAAGGCCTGTCGCAGTGTCGACGTTCATTTCTTTCACTAAAGTATCAATTTGTTGACGGTCCATGTAATCCTCCTTGTCTATTTTGGCACTGTAGAATTGAACAGTGCTATTTTTAGTTTTTGACACTGCCTTCCAGTGTTGGTTTAAGTCAGTGCCAAAGCGAGTTTCTACGGCACTGAACGATGTCCTTAAGTTTTTTCTAATCTTTTTTTAAATATGTTTAAACAATGCAGAACGTGACTGACCGCTTGCCCCATCTGCAGCACTCAAGAAGCGCTCGGTATGAATATCTCGCTCAAATAAACGGCTTTGCATCAGGGTTGAAATGGCCGCATCAATCATCACCGGTGGGCCACATAAATAGGCCTTATGACCACCACAGCGCTGTTCAAAATAGTCAGCAACTGCTTCATGCACATAACCTGTAAAACCTGTCCAGCCATCTTCTTCTTTAGGCGCATTCAAAGCAGGAATATAGCGGAAGTTTGGATAGTCTTTGACCAATTTCTCAAACAGTTCTCGGTTATATAATTCCGCAACATCTCGCGCACCTTGGAACAGGTAGATGGTGCGGGTATCACCCGATTCAAGCAGGTCTAAAATCATAGATTGCGGGCTAGATAAACCTGAGCCACCAGCAATAAAGATCGCATCCTGTTCATCCGATTTACGTACAAAGAATTGTCCGTAAGGCCCTGAAATTTCCAGTTCCTCGCCTGCTGCTAGCTGCTCATGCACATAAGTCGTTGCACTACCGCCCACCACATGACGGATATGCAATTCAATAATACCGAGTTCGCTTGGCGCATTGGCAATAGAAAACGCACGCGTGCCTTCAATGCCCGGGAATTGCACGTTAATGTACTGCCCTGCCTGAAAATCCATTGCGCGGTCTAACTGCAAACGCACACCTTTAATGGTTGGAGATAAGTCGCGAACTTCAATGACTTTGGCCTGATAATCTTGTACTAGATAACCCAGAAAATCAGGGTCTGCATCGACATCGGCTTCAATGGTCATGTCTGATTCTGGCTTACAGCAGCACGCCAACACTTTGTGTTCTTCACGCTCTAAATCCATCAGCGCGAAAGGTGATGCTTCGCCCACATCATAATAACCATCGGTGACTTGGACTTTACAAGTGCCGCAAGTGCCGTGCCCACAAGCAAATGGCAACCACACGCCCTGACGTAACGCGGCATCTAAAATGGTTTGATCTTCTTCAACCTCAATGGTTGTACCAATTGGCTCAATTGTGACTTGATAGCTCATCTGCGACCTCCTGTCTTGCACTTACTGTCTGTGCTTTGCTGTCTTTATCTAGTTGTGATCTTGCTGTTTTAAACGTGTGCGTCCTTGTACCCATTCAGCCCTGGAGTTACAAAGCGCAGTAGTGATTTATGATCGAAGCCAATTTCTGCCAAGGTCTGTTCAGGGCGTGGCTGAATCGCCTGTTTGTTCAGGGTAAATTGCACTTTATCCCATTTAATTTTTTCAAAGTCAGGATGTTGATGAAAACCCGCTTGCATTTGCTGATCCAAAAAGTCCTGAAAAGTTTGCTGCGGCGAAACCAACATGGCGTGTGCAGAACAATATAAAGTGTGATGATCCCAACCCACATAAATCAAAATATTGCCGCTATAGTGTTTTTGTAGATCCCGTGGTTCAAAGTCGTAATCTGGGCGAATAGCGCGTACTGACATGGTCATTCTCCGTATTGAGGTGGTTTAAGCCGAAAATGGCTCAAACCAAAATCCTTTTAATTTTAAAGCTTGAAATAACTTAAACTTTATATACTTACCTTAGATATTGAATGCGTGTTAAGCCGCATCACCTTTCCATTTTCTCCAACGTTGCTGGTCTGGCGAACCTTCAATATCCAAGTTATCTGCACCGACATTGAAGTGATAATATTCACGCAGCATGTTTTCCAAATCTAAGCCACCACAGTTGCCTTGTAGAATTTGGTTAACTGGCAACCATGCCTGCACATATTTTTCAGGTTCACGTTCAAAAATATCGTGACAACCATCTGAACAGGTGTGGTAACGCTCGCCTTTATAAACAGACTCGCGATACGTAAACATGGTCGGATCGCCATCCATTTCGGTGAATGTCATTGGCACTTGGCAAATTTGGCACAACTGCGGTAAGCCTGCGCTGTAGAAACGCTTGCCATCTGCTTCCATCTTGCGTGCGAGTTCCCACTTTGGACGGTAGTATTTGTCAAAGGTGTCTGGGTATTTTTCAGATAACCAATCCATTTCCTGATCGGTTGGAATCCATGTATGGAAACCTGCTGCATGACCGAAATTATAGAAAATCCACCATGCCTGATGCGACACGTGTTCTTTTTCTTTGGTAATCACTTCTGAATATTTCGGCATACGAATACCGTAACGGCTCAAGTCTTTAAATAACGCACCGCCCGCTTCTTCAAAGTAAGTTTCCCACGCTTCTTTCCACGACATCACTTTGTTTGGCAGCATGTAGTCCATCATCATGCCAACGATAGATAACAAACGCGTTCCACGCCAGAACCACTTATCAATCCATTCCTGTACGATTGGCACGTTGTCTTCGTGTTGTTCTAACAAGAATTTCACGATTTCCAGACCTAAAGTCATGTGACGTGCTTCATCAGACTGTGCACTAAAACCAAAAGTGACCGTTGCCATATCGCCATTGTGTGCTGCACCTGACATGAATGGTACGAACAACAAGTTGGTCAACACATATTCAAAGGAAAAACTGATCGCCAATAAGAACTCAAACGGCCCTGCAGAACGTGCATCTTCAAAGAAAGATTTTGGTACAGACAAGTACCAAACGCGGTCATGCATATGCGACCAATCCTGAAAACCATCAAAGAATTTGTTGTAATGACTCATGGCATGAATTTGCGTCTGCACGTGACGTAATTCATCAATCGACTGCATTTGTGATGCAATACGTGCGCCCACACCACTAAACTGACGCCCCACATGCGCATAACCTTGGAATGCCTGATATTCAAGCGGAGTCACCGCAGTTAAAAACAGTTTAATGGCATTCAAATAACGCTCATTGGTCACGTTCATTTGACCGTTGTTTTGTGCAAAAGCATCAAAAATAGCGTAGAGTTTTTTCTCTTTTTCTGCCTGATATTTCCAGTAAGCATCCATGGTTAAACGGAATGGATCTTCCCATTTAGACCAGTCTGTAATTTTAATGCCTTCAAACTCTTCGTATGGAAAGGCTTCTTTGCGGTCTGCATAAGAAAAGTCCCAATCCAAGTCACGAGTGAGTGCGCGATAACGGTCTTTGGCATTCAGTTTTTTTGCTGGGGTTTTAACTTGTGAATTCATGCTCATCATCCTTAAATTTTTTAGCGGCAATCTATGCAGCAATATGTTCTGGCGGCACTGTACTCAAATTGGCTCAGTGCACATGCTTATTCCTAGTTCCAGTGCAAACGGAAACTGTCGTCATCTTCTTCGACGTTACCGCCCAACGTAATCATGTTGAGTTGTAAAGACTGAATATCCCAATCTTGTCCAAGTTTTTCAGATACCGTTTCTGCTTTGACAATTAAACCTGTTTCGCTTTCTACCCGAATCATGGCTGGCAGATATTGAATCGTGGCATCTGGGTTGTCTTCTTCAATCGCTTCAATGATATAGCGCGACGTGTCGTTGTCCTGTAATGCGAGATAAACCTTAGACATGCTGCTTCTCCTTAAGCCTGCAAAATTTGTTCAAGTTCGATGCCAATTTTTTTACTGCGTTCCAGTAGTTTTTGTTCTGCAATGTCGACTGCATCTGCAGACAACGCCCCTGCTGCCCACGCTGCAAATGCCGCTTTCACTTCAGGTAAATATTCGGCTAACCACTGGCTCAACAATTGTTTGTTATGTGCAGATTCTGCAGCTGCAGTTTTAAATACGCTGTCTGACCATTTGCGTAAATCTGCCATGGCTTCCTGCATAAACTCCATCAGTATCGCCAAGTCACGTGCTTGATGCTGTGCCAACCATTGATCAAATTGGGTATAGACCAACTCGCTCATAAAACTGTCAATCACCAAGTTTTGTAATAAAAACAGTTTGAAATAGTCTTGCTCAGTCAAACTGGTTTCACACAGCTTGCGCAGTCCTTGCCATGCCTTATCTTGCATCCATGCTTGTTTGGCAGGAATTAAAGATTCGCCCGTGTTGCCATCGAGTGCCAAACCGACTCGTGAGATGTACTGCGCCATCCCTAAACGATCCATCGCAGCATAAATACAGGCTTGGGTCAGCACTGTGCCGTAACCATAAGCACTGCCCGACATCATGTGTAAATTGGCAGTTTGCTCGATATGACGAAACGGTAAAAACAAGGCAATCACTTTGGCTTTAACATCTTCAGAAATATGCTCTGCCAACTGACGCTTTTCAAAAAAGCTAAAGTTACTTTCTGCGATGTCCTGCAAACGCGCACGATGCTGCACATAAGTTCCGTAATAAAATTGACGCGGGTCTTTAAATGCGTACCAATCTTGCATTTCAATTGCAGTATGGGTTTTATCATTTAAGGTTTTTTCAGGTTTCCACAGCGGACGATAGTGAAAGTTGGTTTCCGGCTGAATATCAAAACTGACTTCCTGATAACGGGTGGCTGGCTTGTTGCCAAAACGGCGCTCAATATAGGCATAGTTTTGACGAATTGGTTCAATACCCGCTGTTTTAATTTCTAAAGTCATCGCTTATCTCCTTAAGCATTCAGTGTTGATCTTCATGATCAATGTTGTATCGCTGTGCACCGACTAAAGTGTCGTGTTCAATGCCGTAACGCCATTTGTCTTCTTCAGCATCATTCACGGCTTGCTGTTGTTCGCTCATTTCCACCACTTGATTGGTTGCGCAGAACTCGCGGAATGCTTGCTGCGGTAACACCAACTCCACATATAAAGTGGGATCGTGAATGGCAAAGTCGAACTCGACAAATGCGGCATCAATATCGCCCGTCACCCGAATATATTTGGTTAAGGGCAATGCGCCTGTTGCATCCTTCATATTGTTCTCCTACAAGATCTGATTCATTCAGAGCTTGCTTCAGTTGCTTCATGCATCTGTTGCTTACCTTTACTAGTACAACAAGCGTGCCAACTTTATAAAAACATTTAAAAACAACTACCTAAAAAAATATGAGTATTTTTATAAAAACTTGGATTTAATGATTTGATGAATTTTGATGTAAAAAAAATTTTAGATTTCATGATTTGATGAAATATAGCCCACTCGGATACAAAAACTTATCCTTGTGCTTTATGCAATTCGCCTAAAATAAAAATATAAATAAAAACATATAGATACACTCAAATACCTTTAAGGCTTGGCATGATACTATTTATGTATTGTTAAATTTTCACGAAGTTGCATAAGATAGCTAACCAGCCACGAATTTAATGGATTAAACACGGCGCATGGCACTAGTAAAATACGACAGTAGCGGCAAAAATGCAGGCTATCCTCAGGAAATTCACGACCTGCTTTCCAAGCTACATTTTGACACTGAGCATGGACAAATCTGGTTTGACGAATATCGGATGTTGCTGATGCATACCAGCGTCATCGGCTATTTGCGTAAAGACCTTGTCAATATGATTGGAATGCAACGCACCAAACGCTTTTTTATTCGTTTAGGCTATCAGGCAGGTCTAAAAGATGCAGAAGTCACCACGAAAATGCGCCCAGGCTTAAATGAAGAGCAGGCTTTTATGGCAGGGCCACAAATGCACGGTATTCGTGGCATGGTACAAGTTTCTGCCAATCAACTGATTATAAATCAAAAGAAAAAACAGTTTTATGCAGACCTAAACTGGCATAATTCCTTTGAAGCCGATGTACATCTTGAACAGTTTGGACCGAGCAATGAACCTTCTTGCTGGATGCTGCTAGGCTATGCTTGCGGGTACAGCAGTTATGCCACAGGCATGACCATTATTTATCAGGAAATGGAATGTAAAACCTGCGGACATGCTAACTGTCGCATTATTGGTAAACCACTCGGTGAATGGGAAAATGCCGATGAACTGATTCAGTTTATGTCACCCGAACCGATGGAACAGGAACTCATTGCACTACAAGCCGAATTGTATGAACTGAAAAAATCGATTTATACCACCAGTAAAAATGACTACAGCATGTTCAGCTCAGTCGGCCAATCGGCAGCCTATCAACGGGTTTGTGACTTACTCAAAAAAGCCGCAGGTGCCAAAGTTTCCATTTTGTTGCAAGGTGAAACAGGTGTCGGGAAAGAAGCCTTTGCCCGTGGTGTACATGAACTGAGTCAACGTAAAGAATATGCTTTTGTCGCAGTCAACTGTGCGGCAATTCCGCCTGAACTGGTTGAATCTGAACTGTTTGGTGTTGAAAAAGGTGCATTTACAGGTGCACATCAATCACGTGTAGGTAAATTTGAACGCGCCCATGGCGGTACTATTTTTTTAGATGAAGTGATCGAACTTTCACCACGTGCTCAAGCGGCTTTGCTGCGTGTGCTACAAGAAGGTGAAGTGGAACGTGTCGGAGATTCACAAACCCGTCATATTGATGTTCGCGTGATTGCTGCAACCAATGAAGATTTAGAACAAGCGGTTAAAGCTGGGCGTTTCCGTTCCGATTTATATTACCGTTTAAATATTTTTCCTGTCCAAATTCCACCTCTGCGTGAACGCCGTGAAGATTTACCGCTGTTAGTCGAACACTTTTTAAATCGCTTTGAAAAAATGTATGGCAAACAAATTCAGGGCGTCAGTGAAAAAGCCACTGATTTTATGCAAAGCTATGCTTGGCCTGGCAATATTCGTGAACTGGAAAACCTGCTCGAACGTGCGGTACTGCTAACGGAAGATCAACAACTGATTAAACTGAAAGCCTTATTTCCACAAATGCACAGCGAGCATACCGTAGATGAACAAACCAACGTAGATTTAGACAAGCTGTTGACTGAAGGTTTTGATTTAGAACAACATGAAC
The DNA here is from genome assembly GCF_001077515.1 of Acinetobacter sp. VT 511. Classification (NCBI taxonomy): domain Bacteria; kingdom Pseudomonadati; phylum Pseudomonadota; class Gammaproteobacteria; order Moraxellales; family Moraxellaceae; genus Acinetobacter; species Acinetobacter sp. VT 511. The sequence goes on from NZ_LFRE01000061.1 coordinate 54,564, forward strand.
AACAACTGATTATCACCGCGATGCAAAAAGCCAAACACAATGTGTCTGAAGCGGCCCGTTTGTTGGGTATTAGTCGAGCAAAGCTCGATTATCGACTTAATAAATATTATTAGGGCGTGTCCTCATTTGAAGAATTGGTTTTAAATACTTAAAATCTTCCTTTGACTTATTTTTATTTCTATATTTTCAATGGCACGTACTCTTCTTACCGATGATATCTGGCAGCAAATTCAAGATACTATGCGATTACATGATTGCTACCGTTCAAAGAATAGTAGAAATATCATGATAGCGATCTTATGGAAACTGCGTACATGCGCCACATGGCGTGATATTCCTCAAGAATTTTGTCCTTGGCAAATTTGAAAAGTAAAAGTTCAGTCGCTACCCTTGCTCGGGAGTTAGGACGTTCACGATCAACCATCTACCGTGAATTAAAAAAAATACTGGGCAACGTGGATATAGAGCTCAACAGGCAGCTAAATTTGCAAGTCAAAGACGGTACCGTCCTTCATCATCAATGACAGCATTTGCCTTCGCTTATATTGATTATTTGATTGGTTTGGACTGGTCACCTGAACAAATTTCAGGTGCTTTAACACAACGTGGTTGGCTGGATGTACCTTCACATGAGTGGATTTACCAGTACCTTTATCAAGATAAATCAAAAGGTGCTAAACTTCATCTACACTTAAGGCATCAGAAGAAATATCGAAAACGCGGTTACAAAAACACGGATCGTAGGGGTCAAATCATTGATAAAACAAGTATTCACTGCCGAGACCAGGTCATTGATCAACGACAACGTTTAGGAGATTTCGAAGGTGACACGGTGATTGGTAAACATCATAAAGGTGTTTTATTGACTCTCGTTGATCGAAAGAGCCTGTATGTATATATTGTTCATTTAGGGCCAACGAGAGCATCCTCTCAAACGATTACTTGTGCATTAGATCGTTTACAAATGAGCCATGCTTATAGTGTGACATTTGATAATGGCAAAGAATTTTCCGAACACAAAAGAATTACTGATGTTGGCATGGAGACGTATTTTGCTGATCCTTACAAGTCTATTCAGCGAGCTAGAAATGAAAATACGAATGGTTTAATCCGTCAATATCTGCCAAAATCATCATCGTTTGATGACGTGTCAAACGAACAAATAGAGCAGATAGAATTTGCACTCAACCATCGTCCTAGAAAAACCCTAGGTTGGTATACACCGAGTGAAGTTATGGCTGGTTTTTATACTGTTGCACTTGCCGCTTGAATCTGCCAAATAAAATCATTTCTTCTGGATCTAAACGCTTTAGCCGAAGTTGGTCTGCAACCACTATCTTGTCCTGTGCTTTATCCATTTTTCCCCCAGTGTCTTCTTTTCACACTGTCATTTAGAGTTTTTACCTTATATAAATCCCTATCGACAGCAAGCAATAACTTACGATATATCGCGAGCAGTAGTAAGGCTTGATTTTTAATTTTTTTTGAAGACTCACTGCTCATTTCCTCATTGAGTAACATCATTTTCAAAACTAAAACTGGGCATGGTTTTTCAAACCTACCTTCAGATATTGTTAATGCATCAATGAGCAATGGTGTCATCATTTTTTTCTGCACAGGTAAATTATTTTTAGCGTTACAATAATAGAATAACACAGTCCCAAAATTAACAAAATTAATTCAAATAGATTTTATATTTAATAAAAAAATATTTGATTTATATGATTTATTTACTAACTTTGTTTTTATATTAAAATGCTTTTGTCTTCTACAAAGCGTACTGTACGAATATCACTGATATTCGGGGCTGCTCATCCGCAAAGTTTAATCAGACTTTGCACAAAGCCAGTGACCATACGTAAAGACAGACGAAATAAGGATTTAATCATTAAGCAGCATTGGATGGCTGCGTCGGAGTAGGTTTGATTTCGCCCTTGTTTGCCTTTTGATGGCGCATACCATTGCGTAGCAGGATCAAACCAAATGGCAATATTTCCGCGACTCATGAGTGCTCGGTTATATGCGGGCCAATTGGTTGTGCGGTAGATTTTGTGTGTAGGCTTCTTCATTTGAAAATTATATCGCTGAAAAAGCCTTTACAGATAGGTTTGTGCAACAAAGCCTTTAGTTGAAAAAAACTTTTAGATTTCATGCTCACACACCACCTAAAACAAAAAATATCTGATTGATTTTACAGGCTTTTAATTTAAGGTTTTATTCCACCCACTCGCAATATCAACGTTTAATATCACGACCCACTAACTCATTAACTAAATATGGAGCAGTACGGCTATCTTGATTTTCTGTTATTTGTTTTGGTGTTCCTGCCACAACAATATTCCCACCAGCATTTCCAGCACCTGGTCCCACATCAATCACCCAATCTGCTTGTGCAACGGCACGCATATCATGCTCAATCATAACTACGGTATTACCCGCATCGACTAATCGCTGCAATTGAACTAACAATCGATCTACATCTGATGGATGCAAACCTGTAGTTGGCTCATCAAGTATATACAGTGTATTTCCACGCTGATTGCGTTGCAGCTCGGTCGCCAATTTAATACGTTGCGCTTCTCCACCAGATAGTTCAGTCGCTGGTTGCCCTAAACGTAAATAACCAAGGCCAATTTCCTTTAATAATTGTAGTGAACGAGCAATCGAGACCTCTCCATCAAAAAAATCACGTGCTTCATTGACGGTCATTCCTAATACTTCAGCAATATTACGTCCATTCCAGCGAATTTTCAGAGTGTCATCATTATATCGAGCACCATGACATGTCGGACAAGGGGCATATACACTTGGCATAAACAATAATTCTACACTGACAAAGCCTTCACCTTCACAAGTTTCACATCGCCCTTTAGCCACATTAAACGAAAAACGTCCAGCATCATAATGAGCTTGGCGAGCTTCAGGAGTCCCAGCAAATAACTTTCTAACATGATCAAATAAACCCGTATAAGTTGCCAAATTAGAACGTGGAGTACGGCCAATTGGTTTTTGATCAACCTGTACCAGACGCTGTATAGCCTGCACATCACCAGCCAGAGAACCCTGTGTAACCTCGGTAACCAACATTCCTTCATTTAAAGGATTATTTTCATTATTGTTTTCAGTTTCAGATTCATTGCCTAAATATGAAAGTACTAACTCGGGTAAAGCTTGAGAAACGAGACTAGATTTACCTGAACCTGAAATACCTGTAACTGCTGTAAGTACACTAAGAGGTATACGAGCATCAATATTATGCAGGTTATGTCGGTAAATATTGTTAAGTTCAAGCCAACCAGAGGGTGTACGTCCATAACTTTGAGTAACTGGGATTTTATTAAATAAATAACTTGCAGTACGTGAAGCTGAAATCTCACTTAAACCCTGAGGTACTCCACTATATAAAATATTACCACCTTGCTCTCCTGCATCTGGTCCAACATCCACTAACCATTGAGCACGACGCATGAGCTCTAAATCATGCTCTACAACAAATACGGAGTTTCCAGCGTCTCTTAATTTATCGAGAGAATCATATAATGACTGACTATCTGAAGGATGTAATCCAGCAGACGGTTCATCCAGTACATAAACTACACCAAATAGCATAGAACTTAATTGTGTTGCTAACCGCAAACGTTGTAACTCTCCCGCTGAAAGAGTCGGTGTGGCTCTATCTAATGTTAGATAACCAAGACCTAACTGGCGTAATTGATTTAAACGCCCCACCACACCATTTGCTAAACGCTGGGCAGCAATTTTCTTTTCATCTGAAAGTGCTGACGTACGTCTTACATCTGGAGATACAGAATGCACTGCTCTACCTGTTGTTGCTCGTTCAGATCTATCAAGTTGGGTTACTTTATTATTAGTCTTTTCTCCAGCATCATGAGCGTCGAAATTGCCAAGAACAATCGGCTCAAGCAGGCAAGTTAACTTATCCAAAGAAAGTTGCATAAACTCACCAATATCTACTCCAGCAAAGGTAATAGATAAGGCTTCTGGTTTAAGGCGTTTACCATGACAGGAAGGGCATATTTTTCCTTCCATAAAACGTGAAACACGTTTTTTCATCAACGTACTTTGGGTATTAGCAAAAGTATGAAGGACATAGCGACGAGCACCAGTGAAAGTGCCCATATAGCTGGGTTCTAGTTTACGTTTAAGTGCAGATTGAGTCTCAGCGGGGCTTAAACCAGCATAGACAGGAACTGTTGGGGTTTCTTCAGTAAATAAAATCCAGTCTCTATCCGATTGCGGTAAATCTTTCCATGGTCGATCAACATCATACCCTAGGGTTACTAGGATATCGCGTAAGTTTTGCCCGTGCCAAGCAGGTGGCCATGATGCGATAGCTCTCTCACGAATACTGAGTGTTGGGTCAGGAACCATTGTCGATTCTGTAACTTCATAAATGTGACCTAAGCCATGACAGGTAGGACAAGCACCTTGAGGAGTGTTCGGTGAAAAGTCCTCGGCATATAACATTGGCTGATCGGCAGGATATGCACCAGCACGTGAATAAATCATTCGCACGAGACTTGATAAAGTTGTTACACTTCCAACAGAAGAACGGGTATTACTTGCACCACGTTGTTGTTGCAATGCTACTGCTGGTGGTAGACCATCAATAGCATCAACATCTGGTACTCCGGCCTGATCTATTAAGCGTCTTGCATAAGGTGCAACAGATTCGAAATATCTTCTTTGTGCTTCAGCAAAAATAGTTCCAAAAGCAAGTGATGATTTTCCTGAACCCGATACACCTGAGAAAACAACAAGTGCATTTCTTGGGATAGAAACATCTACATCCTTAAGGTTATGCTCACGTGCACCTCGAACTTCAATACAATTATTAGATAAAGTAATGTTATTGTGTTCACCAAAAGAATGTATTTTCATGTTTCTACGAGCCTGTAAATTATTTTGTGTAAGTCCCATTTTTTATAAATGATCTTTTAATCGATCATCGAACTGAATCGTAAAACAATTCATTGCTAAACTAATACCTTTAAATATGGCTGTCATTTGGTTTAAATCTTCAGGAGTTTTTAAACCTTTAGCTAATTCAGCTGCCATACTTTTGATTGTAGCTTCATCCATGTTAAGTACTTCTTTTTATTATCCTCAGTAGGATAAATAAAAATTAAGTACTTACACAAAATTTAGAACAGTCCCACAACTCATTTTGTTGAACTATATCTGTACAACAACTCTACCTCGAATTTTTCCATCTAAAATTTCATTTGAAATATTTAAAGCATCTGTTAACTGAATTTCAGTCGTTACTGTTTCTAATTTTGTTTGATCTAATTCTGTAGCCAAACGTTCCCATGCTTCTTTTCTTAATTCGATTGGTGCCATCACGCTATCAATTCCATATAAGGTAATCCCTCTTAGAATAAATGGAGCAACTGTTGCTGGAAAATCCATTCCGCCTGCCAAACCACACGCAGCAACTGCACCACGATATTTTGTACTAGCACATGCATTGGCTAAAGTATGGCTTCCAACAGTATCAATTACGCCAGCCCAAACTTCTTTGTTTAATGGCTTTCCTGGGGAAGATAATTCAATACGATCAATAATTTCACTCGCACCTAGATAGGTTAAATATTCTGACTCTTGAGGTCGACCAGTTGAAGCTGTAATTTCATAACCAAGATGATTCAAAATAATAATGGCAATACTACCTACTCCACCATTTGCACCTGTCACTAAAATTTTTCCATCACTTGGTTTAATACCATGTTTTTGTAAAGCCATGACACACAACATTGCGGTATAACCTGCTGTACCAATAACCATCGTATCTTTAAAAGAAAAAGCAGAAGGTTTTTGTATGAGCCAATCACCAGAAACAGTGACTTGCTCGGCTAGCCCTCCAAAATACTTTTCACCCACTCCCCAACCATTCAGTAGAACTTCATCTCTTTCTTTCCATGCTGGATGTTTTGATTCAATCACAACACCCGAAAAATCGATGCCTGGGGTCAAAGGAAAACTACGCACCACTGGTGAACGCCCAGTAATGGCTAAAGCATCTTTATAATTGAGTGTTGAATATTTGACTTCGACTCTAACCTCTCCTTCTTGTAAAGGCTTTGATGCAATCTCAGTAATTTGCGATGTGTAACCTGCTTCATCTTTAGTAATTACAATACCTTTGTACATAGAACTTCCTCTCCATTTAATTAGACTGCTTGTCTAGAATTAATTAAAAAATAAATACAGACGTCTGCATTTATTTTTTAATTAACTTTTTACGTGATTTTGTTGTTTTACAGCTAAAGTAAACAAGCGATAAAATGCATCTAAGGGACTTGTTGATTTGACCAAACGTGCTCTTAGAACTGCACCTTCCCACCCAATCCAAAACTGATAAGCAGCTTCATCGCAATCAGCTAGGCTATATTGTGAATTTGACTGATGTAGGCAATCAGAAACTAATTTCTCCCATACCTTAAAGATACTTTCGATTCGGGCAATGATTTCTTGTGGCAAATACGACACTTCTTGTCCTAAGTTACCTAAAATACAACCTCGTTTAAAATCATATTTTTGCATTTTTTCACCCGCATCTTTTACAAAATTTTGCAGCTTTTCTAGTGGGGAAAGATCAGTTTGACTTAAAAACTTATTCAATCGCTTCACAAAATAAAGTTCATAAGCATCTAAGACTTCTAGAATAAAAGCCTCTTTATTTACAAAATAATGGTAGAAAGACCCTTTAGGAACTTGGACTGATTTCATGAGATCGTCCAAGCTCATAGCATTCATTCCACGTTCGGTCAGTAACTCGATACCTCGGTGGATTAAAACTTCTTTAGTGTCTGCATAGTTACAACCGTGTTTGGTTGGTCGACCACGTGGTCTTTTGGGTGAGGAAGAATAATTCATATAATAAAAATAGACTATGTGACTAGAAATAACAACAATAAGATTATTTGATTGAAAATTTTATCTAAACGTCATCTAGTTCTCTTTTTTCACAGTACTTAGTCATTCATATAAATGCTCTTAAAAATCCTATAAGTTCATGAACTAATTTTTTATAAATTTCTATTATTTTTCTTCAAAATATTGAAATTAATAAATATATTGTAAAAATGATTTATAAACTAGATTTTAGGTAAACATAAGTTAAATGGACCTAAATTCCTTAATGCGATAGAACCGATGAATTAAACAGCCAAAACTGATTGTAACGACAATCAAAAACTGGTTGTAAAAGCATTGAACTAAAAGTGAATTTTCTGTTTATGATCTTTTACAATATTTAGCCATGCTCTAGTTGCAGGACTCATTGCTATAGTCGTATTCCAGGCCATACTTAAAGTCCAATTTAAACCTGGATTTTCCAATACGGCAGTGTTGAATTTTTCCTGATCTAATTGCTGGCAATATATTTGAGGAAGTAATGCGATTCCCATATTTGATTCAACCATTTTTGCAATAAAGTCCCATTGACTGCTTTTACAGACAACTTTAGGTTCAAAACCTACTGTATTTGCTGCTTTAATAATCATACTATTCAAAGTAAAGGTATCAGAAAATAATAGAAAGGATTCTTCTTTTAATTCGACCAAATTTACAGTTTTCCTATTTCTCCACTGTGAATCTTTTATGGATAGTAAGCACATTGCTGAATCAACAACTGGGATTGACGCAAAAGTCGGTCGAAAATTACCAAGTAAAATACCAACATCAATACGTTTATCTGCAATTGCTTCCTCAATACTATTCGAGCCTACCTCTAAAAAACTAAGCTGTATATCCGGATGTTGCTTATGAAATAAGGCAATAAGTGAACTAAATAAGACAGAACCTAATGGTGGTAAACCTAAAGTCAGTTTACCCTTTTTAAGTAACTTAACTTGCTCAATCGTGTTATATATTTTTTCATGTTCTGACAGTATGTTTAATGCATGCTGATAAATCAGTTCGCCTGTATAAGTCAGTACGACTTCACGTTTTCTTCCTGCTTCACCTTTTTTAAATAGTGCTGTTCCCAACTCTTCTTCTAAGCTTTTAATGATCTTGCTTAAAGTCGGTTGCGTCATAAACAAGCGTACTGCAGCTAAACTAAAACTCTGGCTATTAACAGTTTCAACAAAAATTTTAAGTGATTTTAGATCCATAAATTATTCCAATATAGAATAATATTTATAAAATTATTCATTATTTCGCATATGTACAGCATATAAAATTACCTTATCTTCAAAATCAAGCTGTGATATTAATGCCTGTACAAATCGAACATCCGACCCGATTCAAATATATCAGTAAAATCATTTTGCAAATCAGCTTATTACTTGCTTTCTGGTGGATTGGCAGCATACTTCAATCCTTATTTAAACTTCCAGTATCTGGTGCAGTAATCGGGCTTTTTATTGTTTTAACAGGTTTATTGACTGGATTTTTTAAACTTGAATGGATCAAGAGTGGCTCCGATTTTATTTTGGGTGAATTGGTTTTATTCTTTATTCCCTGTTTTGTTGGACTAATTAAATATAAACATCTTTTTTTAACAGAAGGCTGGCAATTAATCTTTGCTGTTATTCTGGGCACCATTTGTGTCATGGTGGTTACAGCATATAGTGTACATCTTGGCTTTCAGTTTGAAAATAAAATCAAGAATAATCGCTCCCAATCTCTGCGTAATATAGATCAGGATGGAAAATAATCATGACTTTAATCGCCATTGTTTGTCTAATTTCAACTTTACTTTTTTATACTGTCGTAAAAAAAATCCATCAAAAATATCCTTATCTCATTTTATCACCAGCGATACTATCCCCTATCCTTCTGATTATTTTAATCTTATCTTTGAATATATCCTATGATACGTATATGCAAGATAACCAATGGATTGTCTGGATGTTAGGCCCTGCAACAGTCGCCTTTGCCATTCCAATTTATGAATACCGTGAAATAATCAAAACACATCTACTTTCTATCAGTATGGGCGTGGTGATAGGGATGCTAGCAGGAATGATCAGTTCATTTTATTTGGCTAAGCTGTTTAATTTTGATCAGTCAACGACCTATAGCTTAATGGCGCGTTCCATTTCTACACCTTTTGCAATGGAGTTGAGCAATCATATAGGTGGCTCTGTCGAACTGGTTATTTTGTTTACCATGATTACTGGTGTTATAGGTATGATCATTGGTGATATTGTGCTAGCCGCCTTACCGTTAAAATCTCATTTTGTCATGGGTGCATCTTTGGGCAACGCAGCACATGGATTTGGAACGACTAAAGCCTATAGTCGTGATAAAGAAGAAGGGGTGATTGCCAGCTTAACAATGGTACTTGCTGGTATTTTTATGGTTTTGGTAGGTCCTTTTCTGGTTCATCTGCTTGTATAGTTTGGTTCTGTCGTATTAAGGAATTTAGCTATATTCAAGATAGTGGTGATTATATGAATGCAAAAATGCGAGCTTATACCTCCCCTTTTAGTCTTTAATTCACTTTTTCGCTTCGTCATAAACTATGCTATCAGCTCGTTTTCTAACGGTTTTCAGCAAGATAACTACCTAATCATCTTCGGTGGTGTTTCAATATGCTGAAAAAAACAGGTTGGCTTTTGATAAGATAGTGAGATGAAAACAACACTAGAAATCAAATGTCCAACCTGTCTAAGTGACAGTATAAAGAAAAATGGCCTCAAACTATATGGCAAGCAAAAATATCAATGCAAAAACTGCAAGCGTCACTTTATTGGTGATCATGCTCTTAGTTATCGAGGTTGTCATTCTAGTATAAAGTGTAGTGTTCCGATGAAAGAACCCAAATATACCCCTGAAATCAGAGAAAGAGCGGTTCAATTATTGATTGAATTCGAAAAAGATTATACATCGAATTGGGCCACAATCACAGCTATTGCACCTGAGCAATACTGCGCAAGGGTTGCACTCCTGAAACACTTCGTATTTGGTATCAGAAATATTTAGATCAACAAAATCCTGTCAAAGTACAACAGATATCTGATCAAGAAAAAATGAAGCAAATGGAACGTGAAATCAAAGAATTAAAGCGTGCCAATGAAATTTTACGTAAAGCAGCCGCTTTTTTCGCCCAGGCGGAGCTCGACCGCCCACACAAGTAATGGTAGATTTTATCCATAACAATAAAGATCGATATGGTATTGAAGCGATTTGTAGAATTTTACCTATCGCACCTTCAACCTATTATCGAACACTAGATCTCGCCGACAATCCAGAACATCGAGCGAAACGAGATTTACACGATGTGCATCATGCTGAACAAATCAAACGAATTTGGAAGGAAAGTTCAGGTCGATATGGTGTACGTAAAGTCTGGCAAAAGTTGGAACGTGAAAGCTATGTTATTGCACGTTGTATTGTGGTTCGCTTTATGCAGAAGCTAGGTATACAAGGTGTTGGGTGTGGTTAAGAATAAAAAAATCTTGAAAATTTTATTGAAGTTATTCTTTTTAAGATTCGTACGGGCTGTCCATGCAGGGATTTACCTGCTGCCTTTGGAGAACCAAATTCCATATTCAAGAAGCTTTCCCCATAGTCAAAAGACAATAACTTATTAAAAAATATTAAAGTTAATTTGATCTGATGCTGATTCGGAATAGGTGTCTAGTGATGCCCGTAATGTGAGGGCTCTGCAGCACGCTACAGGAATCAAGGATCAAGCAATCTCAAAAAGTATCAGTGGAAACAGTTCTAAAATTCATTTGGGGGTGATTCTAATGGGAATCCTGTTTAGTTTCTAATAAAGGATGGCACAATACACGATATAAAAGTGGCATAGAACTTAGTTAACAACATAGACCTAAATAAGACAAAAATTCTCTATGCTGATAAAAGGTATGACTCTGAGTCATTGAGAAAACAGATAGAAAATACTGGTAATAAAACCAATATTTCCAAAAAATCTAATACGCTTTCAAATAATGATCATATGGGTTGTTATTTTTATAAAATCAGGCATTTAATTGAGAATACCTTTGCAAGGCTAAAGCAATTTAAAGTAATCGCCACACGCTATGATAAATTGGCTCAAAACTTCTTATCAGCGATCTACCTGGCTTCAACAATCATCTGGCTTAATTGATGACACGCCCTAGTAATTTTAGAAATAAATTTACAGATAAGATTAAAAGTTCTAAAACGATTTTGTTGCACGAAACTACTTTACTCTTAAAGGCTTCTTTAGCAATATAGTTTCCAGGACGCCTACATCTAGAATCCACCGTATAACCAATTGGTCCTCGTATAACTAAACTTTAATCAAGCGAGGAAATATATCAATCTGGTTTGACCCTAAGACCCAATGGTATGCACAACCACAAGGCAAGCACGAACGAAATCAAACTTATTCCGATAAAGCCATTAAATGCTATTTAATGATCAAATCCTTTTTCCATCTTTTTTTATTCATGGCCACAGGCTTTGTTCGAAGTCTAATTAAACTCTGTAGCTTGAATTGGAGAGTACTAGATTACTCTGTCCTCTGTAGATGACAAAAGCATATTGATATTGCGATAAGCTATTAAAAAATTCGTGATAGGTTACTGATAAGTTACACCTATTCATCGACTCTACGGGCTCAAGATCTTTAGGTGAAGGTGAATGGAAGCGTAAGAAACATCACCCAGAATACCGTCGAATGAGATAAACTTCTTGTATAGATGTTGAAACCATGCAAATTGGAGCCGTTCACCTTACGACAAATAATATCAGTGATTCACAATTACTCAGGAGTTTGCTGGACCAAATTCAGTCAGATGAGCGAATAGATTCTGTCTATACCGATGGGGCGTAAGACATAAAATGCTGCAGAGAAGTGATTTCAGACCGATGAGCACATACTGTCATTACTCCAGAAAAAAAATGCAAAATTCTAAAAAGATCAAACAACAGAATCTTTAGAGAAAAACGAATTATTAAAAACAGTCAAATGTCTAGGTAGAGCTGTTTGGGAAAAAAGCCAGGTTATCACCGATGCAGTTTGATTAAAACCAAGACGCATTGCATTAAATTATTAGGAGATGAGTTGACGGAAAAACATTTTTAAAGTCAGGTATGAGATTCATCTATGGGTAGCAGTTTTGGATAGATTTACGAAATTAGGCAAACTTTATACCTAATTTGCCTAACTTAGGAAGGATCTATCTCTAAAGCCTATATGCAATAGAGCCGTTTTTCTTCTATAGTCCTTACCACTTGTATTGTTTAAGAATATATATCTCCAAAAGTGTAGCAAGTTGCTACACTTTTTTCTAAATAAGGTCTTTACCAAAAATATCATTCAGTCTTTCACGAATACTTTGAACGAATTCCGGATTATTTTTAAGTTTATGCTTCATGTTTCGTTTAAAGTCATTCAGCCCTATACCAATTTCAGCAAAATCCATTTGGAATAAAGTGTCATTAATGACAATATTTGCTTGAGAGTCAGTGAGACACCCTACTTTTTTAAACCACTTCTTGAACTGCTGATAATTTTCATCATTATTAAAAATATACCAGGAACGTACATTCATATCGAATTTAGCACCTAACTCTTTTACGAATGCATTGTCTTCAAATGGAACATCAAGATAGATTTTTTCAATTACTGCCATTTCATCCGGTGCTTTATCAGCAATCCGATGATGCAGTTTAAAATTCACACCTACAATTGGACGGCCTTTCTTAACAGTTTCATACTCTAATTGTAGATCTGTATTTTCATTAATTTCTGCCACTATTTTGTCTAATACATAGCGCCTGAAATCTACCCAACGATCATATTTTGTTTCATTAATATCAATCAGTGCTTTCAAATTTTCTAAAAGTAATGGAACTTCATAACTATTCTGGTTGGCATACTTGAATTCGTTTTTAATGAAATACGTATAAAGACTCATACTGGCAACAGAATCAAGGGCGAAAAGATGTTTTAGCTGATAGGTAGTAAAATTTCCCCCAGCTAGTTGAGTAAAATACGGTAATACTTCACTGGTAAAACGAATCTGAATTGCATTTTTAGAGTCATCTTCCCATCTTAATTCACGGATGATGGGAACAACAGAATGCACTTTTTTCGTTTTTCTCTTCCTATCATCAGCAGGCTCCTCAATAATAAAATGAGCTACCCTAGATGAAAGTTCTTTATAGATCCGGTCTATTGCAACATTAATTGAATTGCGTTTATTCAATCCTAGTAAATCTGCTAGATCATCCTTATACAAATAAATATAGGTTTGTTCGGTGATTTCACCATTTATCCTATTTTTCTCACTATAATTTGCAACAGCCATTGCATATAGGAGTGCCTTATATTCATTAGCTGATAACTCGATTGGGCGAATTAAGCGGTTACTGGTACTGACAACGCCATTATGGCGAATGTTGCCTATACAGTAAGGGATATAATTCGATTCCTCTTGCAATGGTTCAGATTCTGTCATAACAGTGATATTTATAATTTAACTCTATTTTTTATATACAAAAGTGGAAAAACTTTCAAGACTTTCACCACAAAATTCTAAAAGTGGAAGGTTTGTCATCAAAAAAAAAGTGTTTTAGTCTTTTTCCACCATTAAGGTGGAATTGAATATAGTTTTTACACCATAAAGTGACAAGCCTTCCACCTTTCAGTTAGATTTGAAAGGTATAACTGCACATATAATCATCAGGAAATATCCAATAAAAACAGATTATCCACAGGTCAAAAATACACAGTGACAACCTTTCCACCTTTAAAGCTTATTTACGGGACTTTATTAACAATCTAAGTTATTGTTTTTTTAATATATTTTTTTAAAAAACAGCAGTTTAAAAAGTAGCAGTGACAAACCTTCCACCCTAGTGACAGACCTTCCACTTTACAGTGACAGACCTTCCACTTTACGATGACAAACCTTCCACCTTAGAGTGACAGACCTTCCACCTTACGGTGACAAACCTTCCACTTTACGGTGACAAACCTTCCACTTTTAAAGAAATAAGTATTTGTTTTATATAATAAAAATATGCTCTTAATTATTAATTAGCTAAATAACTAATTATTCTAATTATTAATTAAGCTAGCCTAGTTAAAGATTTATTTTTTAAGCTGTTTTACATCTGAACAAATAGGATTTATAAATTTAAAAACTATAGTAAGATGAGTGAAAGTTATTTATATTACTAGACATTCAAATACGGAAGCATCTGACACGCATGTCTGCAAAAATTATTACTGTTGCTAACCATAAAGGCGGATGTGGCAAAACAACGACTGTTGTGCACCTCGCCTCAGAACTTGCCAATCTGGGCAATAAAGTTTTAGTCATTGATTTAGATCCTCAAGCAAACGCAAGTTTACATATTGGGATCCAACATCCAAGCGAAATTGTTGTGACTACAGCAGAATTACTGGTGGGCGATATTTCGTTGTTGGCAGATGCATTACAAGAAGAAACGAACTTTGAAAAAGTATCATTAATTTATGGTTCCTTGAATTTAGGAAAAACTGAAGACCAACTAAAAGAAGAAGCTCCCCGTCCTTCTGAAGAGTTAAATATCAAGTTAGAACTGTTAAAAGATCTTTATGATTTTATATTGATCGACTGTCCACCTAGTCTTAAATTATTAACCAGCAATGCCCTGGCATCTTCAACACATGTCATTATCCCTATCGAATCTGGATCACAATATGGACTGTATGGGGTAACAGATCTTTTAAACCATCTTGAAAAGATCAAACGTATTAATCCAGATTTAGAGCTTTTAGGCGCTTTATTGATTAAGCATGATGAGCGTCAGAATGTTTGTAAACTGATTCGTGATGAAGCATTGAAACAGGTGGGCAAAATTTTAGAAACCACCATTCCTCAAAGTACTAAAGTCAATCAAGCAGCGATTCTGCAACAATCACTTTTGAAAGTAGAAAAAAATTCAAAAGTACGTAAGGCTTTTGAAAGCCTTGCCAATGAAATTGTAGCGAAAGTTTAAACCTGAGAGCATTATGGCAAGCACCAAGGAGCTTTTAGCTCAGAAACTGAAACAGAATACAGAAAAACACCAGCAAGCACAGAAAGACAATATTAAAGAGCTAAAAGAGTTTAGACGTAATGTCCCTATTGAGGATATCAGCCGCAGTCCAAACCAGCCGCGTAAAGTCTTTGAAGAGTCACAGTTAAAGGAACTGGCGGATTCTATTAATGAAATCGGCCTCTTGCAGCCCATTACAGTGCGTAAACTGGATAATCTGAAATATGAACTGATTGCAGGCGAGCGACGCTTACGGGCGCATCAGTTACTCGGTAAGTCTGTGATTGAAGCCATTATCATTGATGCAGATAATGTAGAAGCATCTTTGTTAACCTTGGCAGAAAATTTAGAGCGTCAGGATCTAACAGATTATGAAATTTTTATTGGCCTGATCTCTCTCGATGAGAAATTAAAGAAAAACAAGCAACGTTTAGCCAATTCACTGGGTTTAAATCGCGAAGATATGTACAAGTATCTAGCGTACGAAAAGCTGCCTCAAGCAATTTTAAATGACCTTGATGTGGAACCAGGCCTGCTAGGTCGTACTGCTGCAACTGCATTCAAAAAATTTTTATCGGATCATCTGGAACAACTTTCTGAGGCCGAAACGGCTTTACTCGGGGCTTGGGAAAAAGTAAAAGACAAAAAACTTGAGCAAAGCAAAGTTACTGCCTATGCTGAAAAATTATTGAGTCAGGATCCAGAAAAACTGACCACGACATCAGTGGTCAGAAAAATTGAATATGCGGGTAAGATTGCGGGGAATATTAAACTGAATCAAAAACAGCTTAAGGTTTCTCTGAATATCTCGGAAATTGACGAAGCCAGTTTATTACAACTAGAAGATTTTTTAAAACAGCTGATTCAAAAAAGCGAAAAAGTGTAGCAAGTTGCTACACTTTTTTTTAATAACCTCAAACCAATTACATTCTCATGCATTATTGAAATTTATTTTCTTCAGTACACTCATTTGTATTTGATCTTTGAGAGACTATTGCTGCGGCCAGATATTAAATTCTGATGTTCTTCTAGCCGACCAATTTTAATTTTATAGTTATCCGGAAATGTTTTTATATCCTACATATTCACTCCCTACTTTCACGTTTTTATATGAGAATGATCAATCAATATCAGGTTTTTGATGGATAAATTTATATGCTGGTCGAACACAAATAATTTAAATTCGCTTGATGGAGGTCTTTAAATTTAAGTTATTAATGTCAGCTGGAGGACCAGTTAAGCCAAGAACCATGTTAGATAACAGACTACCCGGAAAAAGCTTACAGGATCGAGTCGTAGTAAATTTGATAAGAAAGATGGCTTGAATCCACTTTAAATTCGGCTAGAGATTTAATGAGAATAAAATAGCAACTAATAATATATAGTTGTTGAAGTTCAGGTTTTAGTTCATTTAGCTGGTAAGTTCGAATGAATTAAATAATTTTTCTTTGATTAAAGTTCAATCCTTATATTCATTTGGTGGTGTCTCAAAAATTATGCTGAAAAAAACAGGTTAGCTTTTGATAAGATAGTGAGATACAAATAACACTAGAAATCAAATGTCCAACCTGTCTAAGTGACAGTATAAAGAAAAATGGCCTCAAACTATATGGTAAGCAAAAATATCAATGCAAAAACTGCAAGCGTCACTTTATTGGTGATCATGCTCTTAGTTATCGAGGTTGTCATTCTGGTATAACAAATAAAATACTACACCTGATAGTTAGAGGTAGTGGTTTAAGGCATATTGTAGGCATTGAGTAAATCCACTTATCAAATTCCTCTTGAGCAAAAATATTATGAATGTCTGGAAGTTGATGAGTTTTGGACTTTTGTAGGGAATAAAAGAATAAATAATTACTTATTTACGCTTACCATAGAGAAACAGGAGAGATTGTGACTTATTTTTGGGATAAAGAGATCTAGCTACAGTCCAACGACTGAAGGAAAAGTGGAAGCAGTTAGGTATTCATTATACCCGAATTTCAAGTGATCAATGGGATAGTTTTATCACTGCATTTAAAGATTGTGAGTAAAGTATTGGTAAGTTTTTTCACTGTAGGTATTGAAGGAAATAATTGCAAAATAAGGCATCAGATTAGATGTTGCTTTAGGAGAAGTTGTAATTTTTCAAAAAAGCTTGAAAACCACTTTAAAGCTTTCGACTTAACCTTATTTTATATCAATAATGGCTTCATTTAATCTCAGCATACTTTTTGGAACACTACCTATTCATTTAAATCAATATAGGAATTAAAAAGTGTAGCAACTTGCTACACTTTTTAGTAGCGAACAAATCGCAGTAAATGAAATGCTGGCTTATATAGCCAAGTTCTAAAATATTAACTACAATGCAAACTATGGGATATTCAAAAGATTTTAAAGACAAAGTCATTGAGATTATGACTAGAGATAAAATGTCTGTGCGAAAAACAGCACAGCATTTCAGTGTTTCTACACGTACGATCCAACTGTGGCAAAAGTCCACAGAGCGAAAACCTATTCCTGGGCGTCCAGCTAAAATTATTGAAGCACAAATATTGGCAGATATTGAAAAATATCCTGATGATTATCAGTATGAACGAGCTGAACGTTTGGGAGTAAGTACTCATGCTGTATTTAATGCATTACATAAAGCAGGAATATCACGTAAAAAAGACGTTAACTCCTCCAAAATCAGATGCTCGTTAACGAGAACAATTTAAAAATTTAATTGAAGATTTAGAACCTGAACTTCCCTTAACTTATATTGATGAAAGTGGGTTTCAGAGTGATGATACCCGCTCCCACAGCTATAGTCATAAAGGTACACGAGCAGAAGGTACATTTAATTGGCAAATTAAGAACAGTTGTAATGCCATTGGAGCCTTGATTAAAAATAAGTTACTGACTGTGAGTTTATTCAACTGCTCTATCACGACAGAAGTATTTGAGGGTTGGATTGAGCATGATCTATTGCCGAAATTAAAAGAGAAAAGTGTTCTCATCATGGATAATGCGACGTTCCATAAAGGTAAAAGTCTTAAAAAATTAATCCAAGAGGCAGGCCATTACCTTGTATGGTTACCCAAATATAGCCCTGACTTAAATCTTATAGAAAAAATGTAGGCTCAAATAAAATCAGTTAGGAAAAGACTTAGAATTAAGGATATAGATTTATTATTCAAAGAACATTGCAGTAACTTATTTGGAATTTAGCTATAGTGTATGGGGGCCTAAAAAATTAATTAATTTATGTCTATGAAAAAATAGAAATAAATTTTCATATATCAATGATGTATGGTTGTTTTTTATAATAAATAGCCTAAGCAATTATTAGTAAATAGATGTTTTTTGGATATGGTATAATTAGCTAAAAATCCAGACATCAGTGGTAAATTAAAATAAATCTTAAAGGATGCCAGCCTTAAACTACAGCTTTAATTTTTGTCTACAGACAGCAGCCCAAGACGTTACCTAGTGTCACGTTACGGAACCACACTCAGTGAGCTTGCCGGATTCAACAGTCTAGAGATCTTAGTATATTGCCCTATAAAGGCCATTTTCTTAAAGATCACCTTTAGATAGTCAAAGACATTCAAGTGTACAGATAGGAAACGTGCTAGTATAGAAGTGGGCAATACTGCTTAGAATCAAGGTACATGATTTTCTCAGTCGACTATTACGAATAGCCGCCGTTTTGTAGATGCCTTTTAATTAGATTGAACCGTTACCACTCTTCTAGACAAATTTAGTCTATTCTTTTTGCATAAATGATAACATTATGAATGGACAACGATATTCTCTCAGAATCACGTATCAATCATGCTGCTAAAGCTTCTCATTAAGACAGGTGAGTGCATCTTTTTACTGATCTGTACCTTGTTTTTAGTTTTTCTCTACTCTTTAATTTAGTATTATCTGTATCACTTATAAGCACTCACTGGATTCCTTAAATGAAGTATATGGAAATCAGAGATTTGATTGAGGCTGAATTAAAAAATTACAGTTCTAATCAAATGATTCCATCCGAACGGTACTTGGCATTAAAGTTTGACTGTTCAAGGGAAACAGTGCGTAAGGCCTATGAACAGCTTCGTGCCGAAGATAAAATTTTCAAACGGCAAAATCTCGGCTGGTTTGTGAGTAATAAAAAAATTCAATACTATCCAAACTCAATTGAAAATTTTCGTTCTTATATGAAGGCACAGGGTTTTAATGCCAAAACTGAACTAATCTCGACCAGACAGCTGGAGCGATTTGATCACAGTCATCTTTTTAGTGAAGAAAATCGTAAATTGGGCTTTATTGAAATTATCCGTTTACGTTATGCTGATGATGTACCAGTACTTCTAGAATATAATTATTTACCTGTTGCGCTGTTTCTAGATGTGCTGAATTATAATGTGATTACTTCGGTCCAAGACGTCATTAAAAATCACTTTCATTATAATTACACGAGTAGTCAGTTAAAAATTAAAAATACCGGTGTGTCTCATTTTGAGAGCCAGCACTTAGGTATTCCTTTAAGTCAAACCGCCACTTATATTGAACGTATTTCAAAATCAGATGATCTAGTGATTGAATATGACATCGAAATCTGGTCACAGGACAAAATTGAAATGACCTTAGATATTCAAGCATAAGCTTATATTTATATCCTGCCTATTCAAATCCTAAGAAGTTAAATGGTTTTAGGATTTTTTTTATTTTCTTAGATTAGACCTCCTTCATAAATCATTCTTACTCAGTTGCAAATTATAAATTCCAGCAACTAGATTGAATCTCAAAAGAGGGGGGCTTTTAGCTCTATTGCGATAACGTTCTGAAAGCATTTTGAAAGTTTTTAGACTGCCAAATACATACTTAATTTCTATTCTTCTTTATTGATTTCCTGATTATAGATTTTTAGTTCAGGATCCAGTTTACAGCGGCTTTTGGCCTCTAATGGCAACAGGGTATTGGGATACAAAGTATAAATCCTTTAATAACCTCTATCTGTAAGAACAAAGGTTCCTGAAGGGATCTGGTTTAAATTGTGTTTGAACAATTCTAAATCAAGCGGAATTCTCAGCATGACTTTCATATCAGGATGCCAATATCAGCAAATGCCAAGAAACTTAATCCAACATTAGGGGGTATTGGGAAGTGCGTTTGATTGAAGTTGAGCAGAAAGGGAAAATTAGACGTTATATCACTTCATTAATGAACCCAAAGACACAGCCACTGATAGGCTTGGCGAAGCTTTATGCTCAGCGCTGGGAAATAGAAATGTGTTACCCAGAAATCAAAAGTGATTTACAGGAGGGCAAGCATTTGAGGAACAAGCAACCTGATTTAGTTTGTCAATAATTATGGGGGGCTTTATTGCCTACAATATTCTAAGAAGACAAATGAAACATATGGCTCAACGTGCAAAAGTCAGTCCTTTGAGAATCAGCTTTCATATTGCATCTATTGGCATTCTGAATATATTAAGATTCGACTCTTTAGACTCCGCAGGTAATTTACCTAAACATTTAGAAAGTTTACTGGAAAAATCTAAGAGATATGTTTTGCCTGAGAGGGGAGTGAGGAGTTGCCCACGAGTTGTGAAAGGAACACCACAGAAATACCCAAGAAAATGCCAGTCAATTTCTTAACTGACCGGCATCACTTTAATTAAGGGCTTTCAGATGATTCAGATTTTTTGTCTTTCTCATTTCCATAATCTAAAGCAGCCTGTTGCGCTTCGGCGGCGGCAGTTGCTTCTATTGGGATGGATTCATCTGCAATAGCTACTGTTCCAGTAAATCCAAATAAGCTCAGGATTAGAATCTTTGAATACTTTTCCATCTGAATTTCCTCTGCGTTTCTAAAACTTAATTTCAGTGTAGAGGGTAAGTTTAAATTCCGATGTATGAGCTATGTCTGCATATGTAAGATATTCAGGATCCAAGTTATAGAACCTCGGGTTTATGTAAGAATACTTATCGGATGAGTTTTTTTGTAGCATTGACTGGCCAAATACAGACCGATTTTCTTGAAAATCTTTTATAGTGCAAAATCAATAACTACTTGGACAGCGATTCTTATTTCATTTGGACATTTTTTTCTGCTTTAGGGTTAAATTAGACTACATAAAATCGTGGAACATTGCTTATTTATTGGGCGTGAAACAAGGGGAATCATAAAAAAAGCCCAATCTGTGATGATTGAGCTTTTTGTTATACGGTAAAATTATGATTTAGAAAAGGAAACAAATATAGTTTCGTATAAGGTGTATTATGTTAATTTTAGAAAACTAATTAAATGCTTCTAAATAGTTCATTAATTCGGTTTTCCCTTGTTTTTGTGCTCTTTCAAATGCTGTTTCCTTGTATTTATTTTTATGCTTCATATCTATTCCATATTCAGCTAAAAATTGTAATCCGTATAAATTATTATAATCTACGAAAACATGGGGCATTTGGAAAACTGGGTCTTTACCTAATGGATCACAACCTAAATCTATTAGTAATTTATAAATTTCAGCATTCTGATTGAGTCCAGCAATAGCCAACCCTTTTTGTGTCACAGTCTTAATAAAATACTCTTTAAAATTCTCAAAAAAATAAAAAACCATTTCATCTGAATATCTAAATGCCAATTCAAGTGGTGTATAAGCAAACGATTTTTTCTTTGGGTCTGCACCAAGTTCTAATAACTTCTTAGCTAAATCAGTATTATTTTCTTGAATGCTCAATCCTAAAGGAGTTCCTACACCTTTAAGACCTCTATTTAACTCACCTTTACTTATTTTTTTTGATAATAAAAAATCTATCTGATCTATTAAATTAAGATGGCAAGCATATACAAGCGTTTTCTTGATTTTTTCTTGTAAAAGACTATCTTTTAATTGAGCTTGTCGTTCTGTATCAAATGGTGTTACCCCATAAGTTTGATATAGAATCAACTCCATTGCATCATCCCAAAATAATTCAGGATTGTAGTTGGTGTGGTGGATTATTTTTTTATCAATAGAATAATAACTGTAGATGCCATTATCTAATTCATCATTATCCATAAGATCATGTATTTCTTGAAATATATCTTCAGCATTTCCTAGATTTCTGAATCCTACTCCATCTGTTTCATAAACAATTGCATACCTTAAATGAATGGTTTTATTCATAATAAAGAAGAAATCTTGGGTAAGCTTTAAACCATCTACTTTTCTTAAAATCGTATCTATTGTTGGATTCATAAGTTGAGTTAAATATCATAAATTTTCATTTAGTATAAAAGAAAATTTCTCGAATATTGATACCATTTAACTTAATGGTTGTTATGCCAACTCTAAAGCGTCCAAGTAAGATAGGAATCTTGTTCACTTCTCTGCGAGATTTAGTGTTCATTAAAATAAGAATACGCATATAGGGAAGATAATTTAATGGCAAATTATAAAAAGAGCATAGCAATGGTCAACTGCGGTAATCCCCCCTACAATAAAATCCAAGAAGACATAAACAATATGAAACCAACTACGATGAAATGGATCGGCAATAATATTGAGTTAAATGACATGCAGGGTGTCCATACTTTCTTATTAAGTTTAGAAGAAGAAGGTGGTGTTGATTAATCGCAGTATGTCATGAGTCTTATACAGGACATCGCCCAGTACATAAGGTTAAGTTTGAAAAGAATTAACACCTCCTCTGAGATATTTTTCTTTACCAGCCCTGTTTCTGTAACATCTAGTAATTTCTTGTAACCTTATTGTTATTTATTGTTCACTTTGTTTATTATATAAAAGATAAAAGGTGGATAATTTAAGATGCTCACCAAGGTCGAAGCCATTGTGATTTTACTAATGGTAATTGCATTAATACTCATTATTTATGAAATGGGACAAGGACTTAATTGGACTTTATAAACGCTTTCTCAGTTTAAAAAAAGTCCTCAATTGATGGCATTAATTTATTTATCAGAAGTTTCAGAATTTTGATTTTATACAAAGATGAATAATATCTATATTGGTGATATTGTTTACCTAGTTTACGGTAGTCATCCAATGATGGTTGAAAAATTGCAGGATAATTTAGCTACTTGTATATGGTTCAGTGATAAAAAACATTTTTTCCGTGAGAATTTTCCCTTAAATATCTTAATAAAAAAAACGTAATTCAACAAAATATACCTGGGCGAATTCAACGCTCATAGTGTACAGGTCATTTCGACCATGGCATGTGTTACTGATCTGAACAATGAATCACTGGTAGAATTTGCTGCTGATAAACAGGGATTTAAAGAGCTACTTAGTGAAGTCATGAAAATGAATTACGGTACATTTCAAAACTACGTTATCGCTTGAACTGAGGATAAGAAAGCTTGTTTGAATCGATATATTTCATCCGCAGATTATGCGCGAATGCTAAGAAATCTGGAGTTCGAATATTAACCAAAAAGAAGATCATTTTTTGATTTATGCGAGAGATCTATTCTATTTTTATATTTATAAGGCTAAACTTGCCTTCAATTTAATACTGGTATGTACCACTTAATTTTAGGGCGTGTCTTCAATATTAAATGTATTTAAAAATACTGTTTGCATGTTCGCCTAAACGATGATTTTCCATTATTAGATAATGATCTAGCTCAGGAATAGTGATGATGACCATAATTACCAATGATTTAGGTCATGGTATGGGCAATGCCTGGGAAAATAAAGACTGGGCACATATTTCTGATCCAGAATTACAAAGCCTGCAGCAGCAATATTCCTGTTTACAAGGTCATTTTGAGATTTTGTGGTATAGTCCCCGGCCATTTTCATCTGCGGCTCTGGTCAAGGTGGAGCAGGATTTTGTGATCAGGGATGAAGCAGTCGCGCATCAGTATTTGATTAAGCGCAGCCATTGTTCCTTTCGTCGTGCCCGCGATATTTTACAGGAGCATGCTGTTCTTCAGCATTTAGCTAGCAAAGAAGTTCCTGTTGCAGCATTGATTAGCTCAAATCAAGGTTTGACTGCTTTAGAGCTAGGTGACTGGACCTATGAAGTCTATGCAAAAGCAGTCGGCTTAGATCTGTATGCAGATCAGCAATCCTGGAAACCTTTTTTCTATGCTGAACATGCTGCGAAAGCGGGGCAATTACTGGCAAGGTTACATATGGCCATGCAGGATTTTCCTGAGCAGCAAGGTCGATCAGCATCTTATTTATTGTCCAATCAGCAGCTTTTAGACAGTGAAAATATCGTTACAGCCATTCAACGGCGCATTGTAAACAGTCCAGAATTAAGCCGTTATTTTGCCGACAAAAATTTAGATCCTTACTTTTTAGATCGAATCTTACAGGTTCACCAGCGTATTCAGCCTGTATTGCAACAGGCAAGCAAAATTTGGACCCATAACGATTTACACGCTTCTAATCTGTTTTGGTCAGCGCCGGATGCCAAAGCTGAAATTACTGCCGTAATTGATTTTGGTTTATCTGACCGAAACTCTGCACTTTATGATCTGGCTGTGACGATTGAACGTAATTTTATTGATTGGTTGGAATTAGAGCAGAGCCCACATATTCAGATTGATGAAGCTGGTTTAACCGCCTTTCTACATGCTTATTTTTCTGAAGTACATCCACAAGAAGATTTTAGTATTTTGCCAGAACTACTGAAAATCGTGCATCTGGATTTCGCTTTTTCAGAGCTTGAGTATTTTGTGGGTATTACCCACAACCTAAACCATGCAGATGCGGCTTATTACGACTGGATTATCGGTCATGTGGACTGGTTCTTTGGCGAACAAGGTCAACAATTTACCCAGACTTTAACTCGGCTCATTCAACATGAATTGCAAGCTTCTCAATGCTCTCTCTAAACCCAGCATCATCACCCACTTCACAGACATAAGGTTTCGTATGAACACTCGTCAACTCAAACAGAATGTATTAACTCGATCTTTAAATATGATCATTCTGTCGCAGCTGTGTTTAGCCCCGCTGACTTATGCTGAAGACGCTGTGCAACAGCTTGACACGATTGTTATCACCGCCGATCAAAGCATTCCTTACTCGAGTGCCAAAGTGAATGTTGAAGGATTTGCTACGAACAGTCTGCAAAAACTCCCTGCATCGGTCTCTATCTTGACTGCCGATCTCATTGCTGAACAACATGCTCGTGTGCTGAGCGATGTGGTAAAAAATGATGCAGCCATCGGTGAGGGCTATGCTGCAATTGGCTATTATCCAAACTTTGTCTCGCGTGGCTTTGCACTCGATTTGGCATCAAGCTACCTCATTAATGGCAATGTGATTCGTGGTGAACAAAATGTTGCACTTGAAAACAAAGAACGTGTGGAAATTTTAAAAGGCATTTCCGCGATTCAAAGTGGTATGTCGACCCCGGGTGGTGTGGTCAATTATGTCACCAAGCGACCTAAAGATATCCAGGCCCTGACATTCTCTGCTGATCAACATGGACAGTTTTCAGTGGCAACTGATCTAGGTGGTTTTTGGGGTGATGAGCAACAATTCGGATATCGCATCAATCTGGTGAATGAACAGATTGAGTCTTATGTCGATCATGTGGATGGTGAACGCTATTTAGCGGCATTGGCCTTAGATTGGAAAACATCTGAGCAATCTAAATTGGAATTTGATCTTGAAGCACAGCGTTCCGAACAAAGATCAGTGCCAGGCTATCAATTACTCGATGGCAAAGTCCCAGAAAATGTGAAATGGGATCGATTGCTGGGTTACCAGACTTGGGGCAAACCGGTCACGATCGATAGTCTGAATAGCAGTTTAAAATATAGCTATGCTTTGAATAGTGACTGGAATCTGGGACTCGTTGCAGCACACAGTAAATCCAGAGTTGATGACTATTCAAGCTTTGCTTATGGTTATTATCGGGAAGGCTGTCTGGAAGCGTATTCCTGTAACACGTTTGGTAAAGCTGGCGAGTATGATATTTACGATTATCAGAATCCAGATGAAACCTTTAAAACCAACCAATTTAAAGTCAAACTAGATGGGGTGATTGATACCAATTGGGCGCAACATTATCTAAATTTTGATATTACACAAACCAATAAATCGCGAGATCGTTTTGCTGGTGTCAATGAATGGATTGGTGTAGGTAATATTTATACAGAAACCATAGATTTTTCCCCAGTAACAGCGAATGCTGGACCAAAATATCAAGCACTTAAAAGTAAAAAAACTGCATTTACAGCATTAGACCGTATTGAATGGAATGAACATTGGACCACTTTAATTGGCGGAAAATGGATCGAGCTTGATGAGCAAGCACATGCTTATGATGCAGAGGGTAAGCAGGTAATAAAAGTCCGCGATACCGATTTAGCTAAATTTTTACCGCAATTCGCAATCAGCTATAGCCCCTTGGAATCGACTACCGTCTATGCCTCGTATGCCAAAGGCTTGTCAGATGGAAAATCAGCACCTTGGTTTGCAGAGAATGCTGCTGAAACCCTAGCACCGATCTACTCAGAGCAATATGAAGTTGGTTTCAAACAACAGATCAAGCAGTTTTTATTGACTGCCTCGCTATTTGATTTACGCCAAGACAACCAATATAGCAAGCCGATTTCAGGACTTCGCTATTTTGTTGCGGAAGGCGAACAACATAGTCAGGGTCTGGAGCTCGGACTGAATGGTGCATTAACCGATCATCTGGCCTTAACTTCATCTTTTGCCTTGACTAAAGCCCGTTTAGAAAATGTAGAAGCGGTTGAATATGGTAATCATCAGGCGCAAAACGTGCCAAAAGCTCGTTTCGCAACACATCTTCACTATAACGTACCGAGCATTGCAGGTTTCACTATTCTGGCAGGTGGTCAATACAGTTCCAGCAAATATGCCAACAAAGAGGGTGCTGCGAAAGTTGCAGGTTATAGTGTGGTTGATTTAGGCGCTGCTTATCAATTTAAGCTAAATACGACCGATGCATTGCTGCGCTTGAATATTAATAATCTGTTCAACAAGAAATACTGGCGTGATGCAGGTGAATTTTTGGGTGACGATTATTTATTCTTGGGTTCGCCGCGTACAGCAACCTTGTCATTCAATCTGAACTTCTAAATTGGCTGCTTAATCAGGTTATATTGCTATGGAAAATATAGAAATTGCAGCGTTCATTTTAAACGTTTTAGGTGTCTGGTTGACCTCCAAACAATATAAAGTCTGCTGGTTGGTGAATATTGTCGCTGTATTTTTATATATGATTATTTTTTATCGTGTCAATTTATTTGCAGACGCAGCATTACAAGCCGTATTTATCTTGATGCAACTGTATGGCTGGTATAGCTGGTCGAAGAAAAATCATGACCAGGCTATCACCGTGCAGATTGGCTATTTGAATAAAAAAATCTGGGTATATAGCCTGATTGTGGGTATTGTCGCCGGTCTGGTGATTGGCGCCTTATTTGCTCATTTCACCACAGCATCACTCCCTTGGTTGGATTCCATGTTGGCTTCTTTTAGCTTGGTGGCAAGTTATTGGGCGGCAAAAAAATATATTGAAAGCTGGGGCTTGTGGTGTGTTTTAGATATGATTTATGTTGGCATGTATAGCTATAAGTCACTGTATTTAACCGCCGTGCTCTATTTTCTCTTTATTCTCTTAGCGCTGAATGGCTGGAGAATGTGGCGAAATCTTTATAGAGTGAAATTATCTTGAAATGACACTATTGCAAATAGAAATTTGAGGTGATGCTCTTTCCTTTAAAAAAAGTGTTTATAGACTAAAAACTTTATTTGAATTGGCTGCAGCTTGAAGATGTTGCTGATATTTTGTGAAAGCTAGCAACTATCCATTCAAAGCGAACCGAAGTTCGCTTTGAATGGATTTCACTTCTTAAAAGAACCCGGCTGGTTTGGTCGAATAGCTGACTAGCAAGTTTTTAGTCTGCTGATAATGATCCAGCATCATCTTGTGATTTTCACGACCAATACCTGATTTTTTATAACCACCGAAAGCCGCATGGGCAGGGTAGATGTGATAACAGTTGGTCCAGACCCGACCGGCCTGAATGGCACGGCCAGCACGATAGGAAGTATGCGCTGAGCGTGACCAGACACCGGCACCGAGTCCGTAAATCGTATCGTTGGCGATCTTGATCGCATCATCAAAGTCTTTAAAGGTGGTTACGGCCAGTACAGGCCCGAAGATTTCTTCCTGGAAGGTCTTCATGTCATTGGTGCCTTTAAAGATGGTCGGTTCAATATAGAAACCTTGACCCACCTCCTGACGTGCTTCACCACCGGTCAGGATCTGTGCACCTTCTTCACGGCCAGTGGCAATACAGCCCAGAATCTTGTCCTGCTGTTCCTGAGAAGCTTGCGCGCCAATCATAGTATCAGTATCCAGTGGATGACCGGTTTTAATGCGTTGTACCCGTTCTACTGCACGCGCTAAAAACTCATCGGCAATACTTTCCTGTACCAAGGCCCGGGAAGGGCAGGTACAGATTTCACCCTGGTTCAGGGCAAACATGGCAAAGCCTTCCAGAGCTTTGTCCAGATAATCGTCTTCCTGATCCATAATGTCGGCAAAGAACAAGTTTGGTGATTTACCGCCAAGTTCCAGCGTCACCGGAATAATATTTTCAGTCGCATATTGCATGATCAGCTGACCCACTGCGGTTGAACCGGTAAAGGCAATCTTGGCAATGCGTGGGTTGGTCGCCAGTGGACGGCCGACTTCGACCCCATAGCCATTGACGATATTCAATACGCCCGGTGGTAAAATATCCTGAATCAGTTCAGCCAGCACCAGAATGCTGACCGGAGTCTGTTCTGCAGGTTTCAACACAATGCAGTTGCCCGCAGCCAGGGCGGGTGCCAGTTTCCAGGCGGCCATCAGAATCGGGAAATTCCAGGGAATGATTTGTCCGACTACACCAAGCGGTTCATGGAAATGGTAGGCAATGGTATCTTCATCAATTTCGGAAATGCTACCTTCCTGAGCCCGGATACAGCCGGCAAAATAACGGAAATGGTCAATGGCCAGTGGAATATCGGCAGCCAGCGTTTCACGGATCGGTTTTCCATTGTCCCAGGTTTCTGCCACCGCCAACATTTCCAGATTTTGTTCCAGACGGTCGGCAATTTTCAACAGAATATTGGAGCGGGTGGTCGGCGATGCTCTGTTCCATTGTTCTTTGGCTTTGTGCGCTGCATCCAGGGCTAATTCAATGTCTTCTACAGAAGAACGCGGAACCTTGGTAAAGACTTTGCCATCTACCGGAGAGATGTTGTCAAAGTATTCACCTTTGACCGGAGTGACCCATTCGCCACCAATGAAATTATCGTATTGTGCTTTAAAATGAACTTTTGAATCAGGTTGATTAGGATCGACGTAACGCATATGTATTTCCTTTGCTTATTTTCGTGTGACTAAACTGCTTCTACAGCTTTGGTATAAGGTACTTCTGTACGCTATTTAATTAACATAACTGGTATAAGGTTGGAGAAAGGTTGGAGCTAAGCAGGTTTACACTCTTTTCGATCTGTCTTAAAAGAATAAAGATTACAATGGATGTAAATCATGAATTGTTGTGAGAATAAGGAATGATGACAAAACAAGATTTGGCGCAAAAAAGGCACAATATCGATCAGCTTCGGCAAAGTAGCAGTTTATCTCCCCTGCATGCAGAACAGCTGGGACAGAGTATTGCCAGCTCTTGGCAGCGCTCATCCTCGGCTGAAATCCCTAAGAATCGTTTAGCAGCACCGCTGACAGATATAAAAAAGACCACTTCTTCTTTAACTTTAGCCTATGCTCTACGCCATTGTGCACAAGACTTGAAACATATTGCAGAGCAGTCATCGATGGTGTTGGCAGTCGGTGATATAGGCAGCACCATCATCTGGACAGCGTCCAGCCCGCAAATGCAAAGTGCCGCAGAAAGTGTACATTTTATTGAAGGTGGACAATGGCGCGAAGAGCTAGTCGGAACCAATGCATTGGCATTATCCTTAAAAACTCAACAATCCAGCTGTGTCTTTTCCAGTGAACATTACATGTCCTCTATTCATGATTGGGTTTGTTACGCTGCTCCGATTATTGATCCCTATTCAAAACAGGTCTTAGGTGTCATTGATCTGTCAACTACCTGGCCAAAGCATAACAGTTTAGCACTACTAGCTGCGGAGCGCTGTGCTACGATCATCCAGTCGGCTCTACTAGAATGCCAGAAGCAGCGCCTGTTTATTCGGGCTTTTTCAGTACCTCAAGTGCTGTTTAATGGCAAGGTGCTAGTTCTGACCCCTCGACAGATTGAAATTCTAGCCATTCTGGCCTTATGTCCGCAGGGCCTGAGTCTAGATACCTTGCATCAGGCCTTATATGGCGAACGCAAGGTCAGTATGGGGACTTTAAAAGCAGAAATGTCACAGTTACGCGATGTACTAGGTGGTATGCTGGGTTCCAGACCCTATCGTTTATTGGCGGATGTAGAGGCTGACTTTTTAATGATGGAGCAATCCCTAGATGCTGGATATATTGATTCAGCCTTGAAATTATGTACCGGCGTATTTCTGGCTAGAACAGAAAGTCCATTTCTATGCGCTTGGAGAGATTGTCTGGAATCACGCCTGAGCGATGCCATTTTCAAGGCTAATGAAATCGATGTCCTGCTAAAACATGTAGCACATTTTCCTGAAGCGATTGATGCTATAGAACGCCTGATCGAACTGATGCCCAAAAACCATCCCGTTCATCAGACTCTGTTAAAATATAAAAATCTTTAAAGCTGATGTAACTGTCGGTACAAAGCTAAACAGTTAAAATAGGAAAATTCTGGAATATTAAGTATTATCCTTGCTTACTGTGGGTTTACTTATTAATTTAGACTGAACCTGATCCTAAAATTTTTATCAGTGGCTACCCAGTTTGCCTAGCTGCTTGATGGGATGCTCTTCATTAAAATCAGCTACGCTCACCTTCATGTCATTTGAAGGACGCGCAGTTTATTCCTCAGGGATCAAATATAATCGTAAGATAATACGCTATGAAATTTTATTTGTGGCTGAAACGGGCTAAAAAAATCTTGGCATTTTTCTACCATGGGATTAATGACGATATTCATAATGAAAGGGGCTTGATAAAAAAGAAACACCCCCCCGTTTTTATCCTCTTATGAAGGCAAAAGGATCAGCCAGGAACAAGAAAATGCATGTCTGCTCTTGGCACACTTCCTCAGAAAGTGAAACAGGGGCTGTTAAAAATGTAAGTCAGATGCTTGGAGAGAAGACTTACATTGAGGCACTACATCGCCGCTTTAAAAATATCTACCACTTGGGCATGGCTGGCTTTACGTGGATTGGTCAGCATGCAGGCATCTTTTTGTGCATTTTCCGCCATGATGGCCAAGTCAGCTTCTTTTACATTCAATTCCGTCAGCCCAGATGGAATACCAATTGAAGCCGAAAGCTGACGAATGGCGCCAATCGCTTCATAAGCTGCTTCAATTACGGTTAAGCCTTCTGTATTCACCCCCATCAATTGGGCAATTTTGGCATAACGTTCAGGACAAGCAATCAGGTTAAATTCACAAACATGGGGGAGCAGAATTGCATTACAAACACCATGCGGCAAGTTGTAGAAGCCTCCGAGCTGATGTGCCATCGCATGCACATATCCTAAAGAGGCGTTGTTAAAGGCCATTCCGGCAAGATATTGGGCATAGCTCATGGCATCCCGTGCTTCTAAATTATCCCCATTCGCCACTGCCGGGCTAAGCCATTCGCTGATCATGGTAATCGCCTTTTCTGCACAGGCATCAGTGATTGGATTTGCTGCCGTAGACACATAAGCTTCTACTGCATGCGTCAAGGCATCCATACCTGTTGCCGCAGTCAGCCCTGCAGGTTTGGCCAACATAAGTTTAGGGTCATCAATCGCAATGAGTGGTGTACAACGCCAATCTACAATCGCCATTTTCACATGGGTATCGGTATTGGTAATGATACAGAAACGTGTCATCTCCGAAGCTGTCCCTGCCGTAGTATTGATTGCAATCAGTGGTGTCATCGGGACGGTACTTTTATCAATCCCTTCATAATCACGGATATGTCCGCCACCTGCAGTGACTAGGCCAATGCCTTTGGCACAGTCATGTGATGAACCCCCACCTAACGATACAATAAAATCACAGGCATTTTCATTATAAGCTGTAACTCCATGATGCACGTTAATATCAGTTGGATTGGGTTCCGCGCCTGGGAAAATATAACTGTCAACACCTGCCTCTTTCAAATAATTGGCAATATCATCTGCAACACCAAATTTAAACAGCCCCGCATCAGTTACAATCAGCGCTTTCTTGGCACCTAAATTTTGTGCTTTTATCCCGATTTCTTTAGCACAGCCCGGACCAAAAAGTGAAACACAGGGAATATAAAAACCGTTAGTTTGATCTGAAATATTTTTAAAAGCCATGGCGTGATTCCTTCTACCATTCATTGATTATTTTATCGGTGACCCTCACCGTAATATGAGTATTGGATGAAGTTAAAAAGAATCCTACCTACCAAATACCTACCAATTTAAATTTTTGATTCTAGCCAAAATAATGAATCTGAAATATTTAAAAGTAGGTTGGCAAGGTTTAGCAGATACTGGGTAGATTGGTTCAATAGAGGGCATGTAAGTAGCGCACTAGGCTGTTTGCTACTTTCTGATTTTAAATAAATACTAAAATGCTTTATTCATTTTTAAGATAAAGATAAACAGTACAGGGCTTAGAAATACCCATAGAGCCACAAAGCTGATACTGTAGCTAAACCGGGTCCCTAATAGAACCATTGCGACGAATAAGAAAATACCTGCTGCGAATTTAGTGTACGTAGGAAAATTCGCTAAAAAAGCGTACCGAGATTTTCGGGTTTTTAGGATCTGCTTTGTACTTACCACATAAAAACCAAAACAGCTCAGCCAAAGCAGACCGATCACTGCAATCCATATCATGTTGATGATTCCTGTTGCGTAATTTTTAGTTTGGCGTGAATTTTATTGACCGCCTTTTGCTGAATAGGGGTAATTTTCTGGTGTAACAATAGGGCGAGAAGTGCCAAGGTCCATAACATCAGATCAATACGCAAAAAAGGCCAATAAGTCGCAAAAGAATCAACATATTGCTGAGAAACTAAATAATAAATATCAATCAGGGGAAGTATGAAGGCAGCACAAATCAGAAGTTTAAGCTGCATTCTCCATATATCTTGCTGTGGGGTTACACATGCCAGGATAAAACTGCCAAGCCAGATAGAGAAAAAACTATAAATCTCATAATTTGGTGCACCTACAGGGATGCTGATAAAACGATTCGCATAGAGATAAGCCAGCATGGCAATCGGCAAGCCAAGTATCATGGTGATATTCAAGCGGTTCACCAAATAATGTCCGAGATGAAACCGCGCTGATTTTTTCTGCATCTGGCGTTTCAGACTCCACAGCAGCAGACCGGAGGCAATCATGGCGCAGCCCAATATGCCAGAGAAAAACAATCCTAAACGTAAAGCAGGTTCAGCAAAACGTGCCATATGCAAACCATACATGCCGGCATTGAGTGTGGCAATTGCACTTTCATTGCGTGTATTTTCAAGCAATTTTCCGGTAGCAGCATTTAAAATGAGCTGTGCCTGATTTCTGGTAATGGAATGATCTTGGAGCTGAGTTAAGGTTATGTGTGCCAGCTGGGTATTGGGCTGCTTGACCGTGATATTGTCAAATTCCGCATGTCCCCAGTGTTGCTGCGCCGTGCTAATAAAATGTTGAATTGGCAGCATCTCGGTTTTTACCGGAACCACAGAGTTGGCCAATATATTGACTGTGCGAATTTCTTCAAAATACTGAAAGGGATTGTCTGGATAGAGTTTTTTCATGCCGGAAGGCAGCACGATATAAAAGAAAATCGCCAGCCCGGTAAATGTCATGGTCAAAAAGAACGGCAGGGCAATCACTGAACTGACATTATGAAAATCCAGATAAGATCGCTGTCCTTTAAAGGCTCTTAGGGTAAAAAAGTCTGTCAGGATTTTTTTATGGGTAATAATTCCTGAAATCAGAGTCAATAACATGATAAAGGCAGCAATCGTCACAATCAGCCGACCAATGGTGTAGGGCATACCATAGAGCTGAAAATGAAAATTATAGAAAAAATCTCCCCCTTGGGTGGCCGAGAGGTTTAATTCTTTTCCTGTCGAAGCATCCAGGGTTTTGACTTCATAGCCACCATCCGCTTTTTGCCAGTAGACTTTATTCACAGGTGAGTCTTGATTGGCGACTCCGATATACCAGTTTTGGGCGTCCGGTGCATGCTGCTGTAAATAGCTGTAAGCAGATTTTAAGGCAGTTTCCTGATTGACTTGCATTGTGGCAAATTCAGGCTGCATCCATATACTGATTTCAGATCGGTAATAGGTGACCGCGCCTGTTAAAAAGATCGCGAAGAGTAACCAGCCAAAGCTTAAACCTAACCATGAATGTAGCCATGCCATAGATTGACGGACAGATTTATACATGGTTTAACCTATGAAGCGGGAGATGGTAAATAAGCTAAGGAAAGGAAGCAGGCTATAGACCGAAAGCTTTTTTAAACTCTGTATACAGAAGATGCCAATCACAAAACAGACATAAAAAATCAGGGCAATAACGGCGGCCAAATAGACGGATTCTGCTTTGGGCAGAAAAGCCTGTAGAAAGTAAGCCAGATCGAGTGCGATCAAATAACTGCACAAGTAGCCCATCCCAAAGCTCATGCCTAAGCGATAGAAAATGGCGAGTGGCTGCACTACAACAGACATCATATTTGGCCTTGAATAAATCTATACTGATGAAAATCTAAAAACTTAATAAATAAAACTTAAAGTCGTTACCAGATACTGTTTTTTATAGGCCTGCTGATTCAATTTTCCGGCCTTGTCTGCTTCTTTGCCAACTTCAATGACATATTGACCTTTCCATGGCGTGGCAATGGTAATCTGGCCTTGGCCGTTGGTGGTGTATTTTTTTAGCCAGAATTGCGGGGAAAAGACTGTGACTTCAACATCCGCAGCAGCTTTACCCTGATACAGTACCGTAAATGTATTGCTGTTGATCTGGGTCGGGACAATATCCAGTTCGGACTCTGCTTTCAAGTTTTGTCTGCCGGATTTGGCATGATAGCTCAGCAATGATTCTCCATAGATCAATTCATGACTGAGCTGGACATCGGTCTGGCCTTGGGTTGCATAGAGCAAATGATCCTGTTGCATTTGAGGACTAAATGTTTTTTTGGCCTGAACAGCCTTTGCCTGATTGAAAGACTTGAGGGCACCTTGCTGCGTTTCTTTGAGCTGTTCACTATATTCACCAAAGAACGCATGAGTCTGCTGATTTGTGCCACGTTCCAGCCAAAGCATATGCGCCTGAGCTGAAAGTGTCATAGACAGTCCAAGGGTCAAAGCGATCATTTTTTTCATTTGTTTTACCTATTTTTGTGTATGTAGTGATGATTTAGCCCTGAACATGTCATTAAGGCTAAGCTTGAAAATCAGTATTTAAATTTCACGGCAACGCTGTAATTCGCTGGTGCACCA
The DNA here is from genome assembly GCF_001077515.1 of Acinetobacter sp. VT 511. Taxonomy (NCBI): domain Bacteria; kingdom Pseudomonadati; phylum Pseudomonadota; class Gammaproteobacteria; order Moraxellales; family Moraxellaceae; genus Acinetobacter; species Acinetobacter sp. VT 511. The sequence continues at coordinate 90,106 of NZ_LFRE01000061.1, forward strand.
TAAAAACCTTGCTGATTGGGGAAATTGAACAGATATTTTTCATTGGTCAGGTTATTACCATTGGCTTGCAAGGTCATATGCTCATTCAGCTCATAGCTGGCCATTAAGTTCACGAGCGCATAAGCATCCTGCTCAATGATTCCAGCTTTCTGGGCAATCACTCCATTGGCGGTTGCTTCAGGCACATCTAGATAGGTCTGATCTTGCCACTGCACACCAAGGCCCAGTTTCAGTTTTGGAAGTTGTGGCACCTGATAGGTCGTTAAAAGATTAAAAGACTGGGTTGGATTGAAGGTACGCGCATCACCGCCATTGATCAGATCTTTCAGGCTAAACTGGGTATAACCAAAGCTTAAGTTAAAATGGTCGGTCAGTTGTCCCGCCAAGCCAAACTCGTAGCCTTGGGAACGCAGGTCACTGACCTGAGTTGTGCGTAAAGTCGGGATACCATCAGAATCACGAAGCGGATAATTACTTTGCTCCGTTCTGAACACAGCCATGGTGGCGGTAAGCTTGTCATCTAGCCAAGAACCTTTGACTCCGACTTCATAGCTTTCACCTTCGATCGGTTTGTTAATGCTGCCATCATCTGCTTTGGTGGTTTGCGGACGGAAAATCGAGGTATAACTCAGATAGCCTGTATATTCAGGGCTAAAGTTATAGGTCAGACCGGCATAGGGTAAAACTTTATCTTCATCATAAACAGTATCTTTTCCATAACTACTGCCACTGCTTTCAGCCTGAACGTAGTTCGCACCTAAAAGCAGTTTCAGATCATCATTCAGATGCAGTCGGGTCGCAGCATAAAGGCTCTGGTTCTTCTGCCGGATATGCATTTCACCACTGGTTTTCGACATATCCCAGCTTGGTTCTTCGGGTGTAAAGCTGGCTAAATCTGTGGTCAGCGGATTGACAAAGCTGCCAGCATAACCCAATTCATCCAGACGATTTTTGGCCCAGACATAGCCCAATGAGGCTTCATGGCGTTGTCCCCAAAGCGGATAGGTGCCGCTAAAACTCAGGCTGGCTTGTTGTTCTTTATTGTCATCAATATACATGCCTGGGTAGAGGAAGATGCCTGAAGTGCCATTTGCGCCAGGTTTGCCGGACAGAAACAAGAGCTTTGAATCGCGTTGTGTACGTTTTTCATCATAGGTCAGTTTGGCTGTCCAGTCGCCACCCAGTTTTTGTTCAAGCTCGGCAAAGTAACTTTTAATATTGCTATCCCAGTGGGCCCAGCTTGGACTGTAATTATAATTCCGTGAGTAACTGAGCTGCTCGCCTTCAGTATTGATCAGTGGATTAGAACCCCAATTGACACCATTCGGCTTGTGATTGGTTTCGGTATAGCCAGCAGTCAATAGAGTTGTGTCAGTAATATCTGCCTCCACAACAGCACCTATGCCGTTTTTTTCCAGTTCATAACGATCCAGATAACTGTCGCCTGTTTGTTGATAGCCAAATACACGACCTCTGACTTTTCCATCTTGGGTGAGAGGAGAGGATACATCTACTTCATAGCGCTGCGTATTCCATGAGCCATAACTGGCATTAAAGGCTGTTTGAAGGTCGGATGTCGGGCGTTTGCGAATCATATTAATAGTTGCGCCGGGATCGCCAATTCCATTATTTAAGGCATTCGCGCCTTTGACCACTTCTACACGGTCAAACAAAAAACTGTCTGGATTATCATTATTATAATTATAGCCTTCGAGTGGAATACCAACGCCATCGACTAAAACATTTGAAATCTCGAAACCTCGGGCAAGGTAGGAGGTCCGTTCCGTTTCCTGATTGCTGACGATAATGCCAGGGGTATTGCGCAGTACGTCCCGGGTATTATCCAAGGCAAAGTCATCCAGTTGCTGGCGGGTAAGGACATTGACTGTTTGCGGCGTTTCCTTAAGTGGAATATTCAGTTTTGAGGCGGTTGACGAGTTTTGGATGATATAGGCTTTACTCTGTTCAGAGCTGAGCTCACTCTGTTCTGATTCCGCTGTAACTGTAATCGTCGGTAATTGCTGAGTATCATCGGCAAAACTTTGCTGGGACACTAAAATTGCAAGACTAAGAAGAGAAAGCTTAAATGATGGAGGAACGGTATAAAACATTTTAGTTAATGTAAATGATAATAATTATCAGTAATGTTATTGTTTAATATCTCTTAAAGCAATCTCAATATAACAGGAAATATGAATGAAAAATGGGTTAATGATAGGTAAATCTCCAAATAAAACTTTAATGTAAGGATAGGGAGTAATAAATATCACTATTAAAAAGATGTTATTACCTTACCTTTGTGCTCCTGAACGGCTTTGCTGCACGAATACCTAACACTATGATTTTATTATATTTATTTTTTATTAAAATTTTATAAAACCCTTAAAAATCAGTATTTTGCAAAATATTTATGCAATAACGCCACGAAGAGATAAAGCTTATCCTGTGCTGTTTGCATCTCAGCGATGTCGATATGAAAGTAACCATTGAAGCGCTTCCTGACAGGGCGATCACCTTGTACCTTAGGCAGTCATGAAATACCATGCCGCTGCAAGCAGCGGTGTAACGACGAGCGTGTCAGATAAGGAATACTCGGCTGCAATGCATAAAGGCAATCGTCTAGCGGCAACAAGGTGCGTTTTTGAAAAGCAACAATTGCCGCCTCATCTTCAGGCGATAACACGCTTGAGCGAGGATTCTTTGGCCCCGTTGTAAGATCATCTACTGAAGTACGTTTCTTCCATTTTGCGACGGTTTTTTGATTGATGCGGTAACGCTTGGCTAGCGTTCTTAAGCTCTCTTGACTATTTTGTATTGCTCGACGCACTGTCTGTGTCGTTGTGACGCTGCTGTGTAGAACTTGTCCCATAGTGCTTCCTTCCATTTCTCTAAGAATGTTGCACTATTAAAATCTGGGACTAAACATCTAGCTAGAAAGTTCCACAGTTTGAAATTAAACGTCGATAAGCCAAAAAAAAGCACAAGCTACCGATCATTCCAAGATAGAGCAGTTTAGGCAAGATCAGTGTTGTAGGCACACCCATCTGATTGAGTTGAATAAACATCTGCACAATTTGGGTGGAAGGCAGGATTTCGCCAACGACTTGCATCCAGGTGGGCATGGCGGCATGCGGCCAGGCCGCACCAGATAAAAAGAATAGTGGAATGGAAGTGAATACAATAACATGCCCCGCACGTTCCGGCAGATCCAGAAAACTGGCGAATAGGCAGGTCATGCCAATTATTGTATAGATAAAAACCGGAACAGCCAGCAGCATCCCAAGCAGGTTGCCACCGCGCGGATAATCAAATAGCCAGAAGCTAAAACCGAATAAATAGAAACATCCCAGACAGCCAATAGTAAAGACCGCTAAACACATCCCAATCAATGCATTTGCGTTTAATTCTACTTTTCTTTCCCGATATACCAAAATCAGCATACTCAAACCCAAAAGAATGGTTTGGTGAATAATTAAAGGTGCAACCGCAGGAAAGACATAGCTGCCATAGCCGGACAGCGGATTAAATAAAGGAATTTGATGCACAGAAAGGGCAGGTGAAAAATCCGAGACCTTGCCAAAGCGTTCAGTATAATCTGCCAAAGTTTGCTCAACTGATGTAGCTAAGCCCAGACCAATTTGTTTGGTCACTAAAAAGTTGGCCGTGCTTAAATACAGTCCAATTCCGCCTGTTTCACCATGCCTTAAGCTTTGCGATAAATTGTCCGGTAGTAACAAGATACCATCGGCTTTTTGAGATTCCATCCATTGTTTGGCTTCGGCAAAATTTCCGGTAATCGCCTGAATTTCGACATTGGGGCTTTGTGCCACCTGACCAATAATGCGGGTACTTAAGCTACTTTGTTCTTCATCGACAATAATAATCGGTAAGGCTTCAGCCTGCTGTGCCTGATAAGCGGTTGGATAAAAAAAGCTGTAAAACAAGACGGATAGAATCAGCGTGGTAAAGATCGTGCCGTGACTGACGATATCTTTAAAGCTTTGTAGATAGTAAAACCAAAGGGATTTCATGGTGTTGCTCCTTTGGCGATTTTTTTAAGAAACAGATAAGCCAGCAGAGCGTAGACTAGGGCATAGATCAGCAGCATTAATCCAGCTTGCAATGAAATATGCAATGGACTACCAATCACCCATTGTTCAGTTTGTAATTTGGCATAGGGCGTGAACGGAATAATATTGGACCAAAATTGGGTGAATAGGGGCGCATTATTTAAAGGTAAAGTCACACCGGCAAAACTTAAAGATGAACCACCATAGACCGCAATGATGCCAAAAGATTTACTTAAATCTTTGGTTGCCAGAACCACTGCACTGCTTAAAAATGCATAAGCGCTATATAGCAGAAATTGTGCCGATAGAATCAGAGCGAGCGAGCCGGCAACAAACCAGCCGCGAATTTCAATCAGCCAGAACATCCAGATCCAGGTCCATAGACTAAAAATAGCCACATAGACCAGGTTCTTAGACAGCAATGCCATCCAGATGGATGAGTTGCTAATCCAGCTTGTTAAGGTCTGCCGCTTCAGTTCCTGACCGACGGAAAATGCCACACAACAACACAGCAGTAAATGCAGAATTGCCGGAATGACATAGAGTTCCAGATAGAATTCATAATTCAGCTGCGGATTATACAGCGGCGATATTTTGATATGCGGTGACGGTGCTTCGAGAGAAGGCAGCCGGTTGCCCAGATATTGCTGTCCGCTAAATTCAGCCAGTGCTTGCAGGGTACTGACCAGCATGGCAGAGGAAATGGTATTTCCGATACTGAAATAACTCTGGTTAAAGGCAATACTGATGTCAGCATCCCGGGCACGAACCAGACGTTGCTCGGCACCGCTGGGAATATGGATATAACCCCAAATTTTATTTTGATTTAACAGGCGCTCAATTTCAGCTGTTTGTTCCGACACCGTAGCAATTTTAAGAGTATGATTCAGCGCCACATGCTGATAAATGCTTTGACTCAGCGCACTCTGGTCTTGATCAATAATCGCAATCGGTAAATGATCCGGTTTCCCTTGAGCAAACATGCTGCTGAATAAAATAATCACCAGTGCAGGTGCCAGCGTGACCAGACACAGATCCCATTTTTCGCGGAGCAGATAGCGCAGTTCGCGCCATATACCCGTCCACATTATCGGGTCTCTTTCAGTTTAAATAACACGCTCATCCCGACTTTCAGTTCAGAAATCGCTGGTGTGGGTACAAGATGCAGCTTAAAACTGCGCACATCATAACCGCCGGTTTGACGTGTGGTCTTAATGGTGGCAAATTCACCTTCAGCACTGATCTGTCTAATTTGAAAAGTGGCGGTTTTATCTAGGGCGGGAATATAACCTTCAATACTGCTCATTTTCTGAAATGGGGCATATTGGTCTTCACGAATATTCAGGCTCACCCACATTTGATCTTCAATCAGGCTGACCACAGGGACTGCGGTGGCTACCAGCTCCGAGACTTTGCCATAGGTTTTAGACACCGTTCCGTTTACAGGTGCTACTAATTGGGTTTCTGCCTCTAATGCATTGGCTTCATCCAGCGCAGCCTGGGCAATATCTACTTGTGCATCGGCAGAACTCTTTTGCTGCGAAGTGCTGCCACGTTTGGCACGTGCATATTGCTGATACGCCGCCTCTGTCATTTGCGCCGCTGATTGACTGGCTGCATACAATTCATCACGGCGCTGGCGTGAAATCACACCTTCCTTAAATAAATTTGCACCACGCTCATAAGAAACTTTGGCTAAATTTTGCTGTGCTTTCAGCGATTGCCAGTTGGCATACAGACTGGCGATATTTTCTTCCTGCGAGCCACGTTCAGCAGTCGATTGTAAGGCCAGCGCAGATTGTAAAGCCGCTACGGCTTGCTGTTTTTTTGCTTGAATCTCCGGGCTGTTTAAGCGCACCAGTACATCACCTTTTTTGACCTGCTGACCTTCTTCTACATAAATTTCTTCAATACGGCTTGGCACTTTGGTCGCTACCTGAACCGTTTCAGCTTCTACACGACCCTGCAATTCCAGCGGAGCCGGTTGGTAGCTTTTCCATAATCCAAATGCGATGACTGCCAGCAGAACTGGAATCAGGGCGAGCAATAAATATTTTTTCTTTTTAGCGATTTCAGGAGCTTGTTGTTGCTCGGTCGAAGTCGTCGCGTTGTTTTCTATTTCAGTTTTTGTTTCTACCTGTTGCGCAGGCGATTTTTCTGTATCGCTGGATGAAGCCGCTTCATTCACAGGATCATTGGGCTTTTGATCTTCGTTCATGTTCGGCTCCATTAGCGAATATAGTGAGTGTTGGTATGTTGGATGTAGTTCGGAAATTCTGCAATCGAGCCATGGCTTTGTAATAGTGTGGCCAGTGACATCACATATTTGTAAGCATTCAAGGCAGTTTCGGCTCGTAGTCCGCTCAGCATATTTTGTGCATCGATGACCTGTATGGCGGTGCCCATATCTTCTTTAAAGGACAATTCTTGGATGCGTAAATTTTCCTGTGCGGCTTTCAAGTTTTGTGCCAGAAGCGCATCACTTTGCTGTGCACTGAGTGCTTCGCTATAAGATTTATAAATCAGATTTTCAATTTCCTGCTGGGTGCGTGCAGTGAGAAGTTCTGTGGCAGAGCGTTTGAGTTCGGCAGCCTGAATATTTTTGTTTTTATCGATCCCGGAAAACAGGTTATAGCGTGCGGCAATCCCGACAATCCAGTTTTCATTTTGATCCAGACTATATTCGCCAAAAGCAAAAACATTCGGTTTTTTCGCTGCTTGCTGGGCTTTGACATTGGCTTGAGCTAATTGAGTATCCAGCTGCATTTTTTGAATCAGCGCAGAGTTCTGACTAAAGGTTTTCAGCAGATGATTTAAGGCCTGTGGCTCGGTTTTATTGACAAATAAAGGCGTCGAAAGTTCGGTGATGCTACTTTCCTGAAGCAGATTATTGAGCTGGAACAGGGCAGCATTCAAATTGGCCTGCGTATTTTGCTGGCTGCGCTCGGCATTATTGCGTGCCACTTCAAACTGCATGCGGTGGCCTTTACTGATAAAACCTTGCTGTTCCATCTTTAAGGCATTGCGATAATGCTGCTGCATGGCATTCAGATTAAACAGCGCAGCTGCATGCAGTTGCTTTTGGAGCTGTACATTAAAATAACTTTGAATCAGTTCAAAACGCTGCGTGTCTTGCTGCTGTTTGTTGCTGAGCTGACTACGACCGACCTGAATATTGGCGATTTCTTTAGCGTTGCTTGTCAGTCCACCGGTATAAAGCGGCATCATGACTGAAACCGTCGGGCGAATGACCTGATCATCCAGCACGACATGCGAACTATCAGGAATTAAGCCAACTCCATTTTGAATAGGTTGTCTTAAACTATTTTTTAGCGGGTCAGCCAGATCACCTAAGTTCAGTTCATCAATTCTATTATTGACACCATTCGTTAAGGATTGCTCTAAATTATTTTTTAATGCACCTAAAGGCAGATCGAGTTCATTATGAAAGGCATAAGCACGAACATTCAGATCGACTCTCGGCAGGCCTATACCTTTCACTGCTTCAGCTTCAAGTTTTGAGGCCTGTTCCAGACTTTGATAGGCTTGGCTGCTATAAGAATTTTGCAACAAATGACGTTCAGCGTCCTGAAAGCTGATGCTCTGCGCATGAGCAAAGCTGCCATACATCATCGATGCAAGCAAATTTAACCCCCAGACAAGCTGTCTTTTATTTTTCTTTGAGTTCATAAAGTCGCTAAACTGATTTAAAGCCGGTGATGTTATCCCGCTAGTATAGATTAAAAGTTCGTAGATAGAACTAGTGTAAAGTTATAGTATTGTTTCTTGTACATTTGTCTATAAAAAAGGAAGCTTATGCATCCTTAATTAACCCGAATCGCGGATAAGAAATTGACTTGAAAAATAAGAGGACTAGAGCCACCAGTTGAGTTACCACACCAAACTCACAACTCTAGTCCTGATGTTCAATAGTACCGAATTATTCAGCGTAATTGATGATTTTTTCTTAAATTTGAATCAACTTATTGGGAGTTTCTCAAACAAAACCGTGGTTCCTTAAGAATCAGAACTGCTCAACTTACAATTTCAGAAATCTGCTTTATTGCCATTTAGTACAAATGCTCTCATTTCAATAATTTCAAAGCCTTTTTCACCTGGCTAAAAGAAGATAAAAGCCATTTATTTAAGTACTTGCCTTGCTATCAAAGGATGATTCATCTGATCAATATGCATGAATTAGCTCTACACGCTTTACATGTGGCACTGATGAAAGGCCAAGGTACACAATATTTATGGATTGATTCAACAACTCTGCCAGTTTGTAAAAATCAACGTATTCAGCGTCATAAATCATTAGTCCAAATTGCATCACGTGGTAGAAGCTCAATGGGCTGGTTTTATGGCTGTAAATTACATATTGCGATGAATCAGTTTGGTGAAATTGCCTGTTCTGCTTTATCGAATGGACATGTTGCTGACATGAAAATGGTTGAGCAATTGGTTGCTGGTATAGAAGCAAAACTTTACGGGGATCGAGGTTACATCAGCCAAGAATTAAAAATTAGATTGAAATATCAAGGTATTGATTTAATTATTTATCGTCGAAAGAATATGCAGGCTATTCAACTTTGTGCATCAGATGAATATCACCTAAGACAACGCAATAAGATAGAAACATTATTCAGTTTATTGAAGGGGCAATACAATTTAGTGACGAGTAAAGCACGTAGTCTTCATGGGTTTCTGAGTGGAATTTACGCCTCACTATGTGCATATCAACTCACTCATCAAAATAAGCCAACAATTCAAATTAAGGAATCATCGGCTTAAGCAGGATTCGAGTTAAATAAGCTTTCAAAATAGCTTGATACACTAAAGCTATTTTAAGCAGGCAATGAATATGAAAGAAAACGCTAAAGAAAAATAAAAAAAACAGCGTATGATTTACTCAATGGAATTTTAGATGATGCAGACAAGATGATCCGTAATGATTGGTCACGTGCCGAAATACAAGAAATTTATGACTTGCCTTTAATGGATTTACTGTTTCAGGCACAGCAAATTCATCGCCAAAACTTTGAACCGAATACTGTTCAGGTCAGTACTCTGCTTTCAATTAAAACGGGCCGTTGTCCGGAAGATTGTAAATACTGTTCGCAATCTGCACATTATGATACTGATCTGGAAATTGAAAAACGCGTAGAAGTACAAAAGGCGATTGCTGAAGCCAAACAGGCCAAAGCTTCCGGTTCGACCCGTTTTTGCATGGGCGCAGCATGGCGTAACCCGCATGAACGCGATATGCCGTATGTGCTGGAATTGGTGCAGGAAATCAAGAAACTGGGCATGGAAACCTGTATGACCCTAGGGATGCTGAATGCCTCACAAGCGGAACGTCTGAAAGATGCAGGGCTAGATTATTACAACCACAACCTTGATACCTCACGTGAATATTATGCCAATGTCATCAGTACACGTAGCTTTGATGACCGCTTAAATACGCTTGATCATGTGCGTAATGCCGGAATTAATGTCTGTAGTGGCGGTATTGTCGGCTTGGGCGAAGGCGTACAAGACCGAGTCGGTTTGTTATTTGAACTAGCGACTATGCCGATTCACCCGGGTTCGGTGCCCATAAATATGCTGGTTCCTATTGAAGGCACACCACTGGCCGATGTTGAAAAACTGGATGTGATTGACTGGATTCGTACTATTGCGGTAGCACGGATTATTATGCCGAAGAGTTATATCCGCTTGTCGGCAGGTCGTGAATCTCTCTCTGACTCTGATCAGGCACTGGCATTTATGGCTGGAGCTAACTCATTATTTTCAGGTGATAAATTGCTTACTGCCCCGAATAGTGGTGAAGGTAAAGACAAAGCCTTGTTTGCTAAATTAGGCTTAAAAGCTGAAGCTGCCAAGAAAACAGCTAAAGAATTGGCTGTAGATGCGATGCAACCTGCTTAATTAATCGTGTAACAAACAGGGATCATTTCAACTTGAACCGTACCGGGTTTGTCGGAGACTTTTTATTTAAGTTAAGCCACCTGACCTAACAGGTTAATCTTATCATCGAACATTGTTTCAAACTCAAAAGGTGGCACATAACCTAGCGCACTAGGTACACGTTCTTTATTAAACCAATCCACCCAATTTAATGTCATAAGTTGTACATCTACTAAACCTTGCCAATCTGCATTTAAATATTCAATCACCTCTGTTTTGTATCAGCCATTCACCGTTTCAGCCAGTGTATCAAGCACCATATCTGTATTCTTACGTGTCGATACTTTCTAGCCAACAATTGCTCGTGAAAATACAGCAATAATAAAGGCGGTATAGACCCACCAGCCTGAGTTTGAATATACGTAAAGTTAGCGACCCACAGCTGATCTGGATGATCAGCACTAAAATTACGTTTCACTAAATCATCTGCTCTTTTTTGATCATCTCGGCTACGGGTGGTTTGTTTATTCTTACCACACCAAACACCTTGTATACCTAGCTTCTGCATCAATCGAGCAACTGTACAGCGTGCAATAATATAACCTTCACGTTTCAGTTTTTGCCAGACTTTACGAACGCCATACCGCCCCGAACTTTCTTTCCAAATTCGTTTGATTTGCTCAGCATGATGCAGGTCATGCAGATCTCGTTTTGCTCGATGTTCCCTTGCGAAGCGATACTTCTCATCTCAGGAAAGTTGGTCTCCGACAAACCCGGTACGGTTCAATTAGAACTAAACCCAACTATCGCAACACTGGGCTTTGGAGAATCTCGTCGTTTCTTAATTGCGTCGTAATAATGATTATCAAGATAAAATCAAAATATACAGATTTTTGTGTAAATCCTGAGTAGAATTCGACTTTTATTTTTTCTCCAGTAAAAAGGCATAGCTTTTCACTATGCTATTTTGCAAGGACGCTTTATGCTCGCGCTAGATATACAACATATTCGAATGAAACAACACGCCACTGATAAAGCACAAGCGTTGCAATGTCTAGTCGATATCTTGGTCGAAGACCAATTGGTTACACCTGATTATATTCATGGGTTGACCGGGCGCGAACAACAAAGTGCAACGTATTTAGGGCAAGGAATTGCCATTCCGCATGGGACGCCTCAGTCTCGCCAATCTATTTTAAAAACTGGTATTCGTCTGGCGCACTTTCCTGAAGGAGTTGTTTGGGACGGTGAAAATAAAATTTATTTAGCAGTAGTGATTGCTGCGAAATCAGATGAGCATTTGCAAGTCTTACAAATTTTGACGCGGGCTTTAATTAATGATGTCGCTGATCAAGTGAAACAGGCTCAATCCGCAGAGCAAATTATTGCATTATTACAAGCCCAACCCGCATCTTTGGCATTGCATGAAAATTTAATCGCCACTCAAGTTCCCGCACTTGATGTAGAAGATTTGATTTGGCAGGCAACACAGTTGCTGAAACAGCAAAAAATGGTGGAGTGTGGTTTTCTGTCGGGTTTAAACCTAAACAGCATGATTCATTTAGGGGAGGGAGTGTGGTCGATCACTTCTAACCAGCATGTTTTGAGCCCAGCTGTAAGTTTGGTAAAAGCGGAACAGGTTTTAAGCCATCAGCAGGAAATGCTCAAGACTTTGGTGTGTATTGCCAGTAATGAGCAACTGGATATGCAACGGTTTCAACGGTTAATGGATATTTTGTTTGATACTGAACAAGTTCATACCCTTAACCAAGAACAAGATAGTCACCAGTTGGCGCAGTTAATTGGTGCTGAACTGATTCCTGATTGGCCATCTCGTCGTATTGTCTTAGCTAACGCTCATGGTCTACATGCGCGTCCCGCAACACACTTGGTCAATATGACCAAGAAATTTGCAGGGGATATTCTCGTTGCTGTAGATGAGGGGGCTTACGTTTCGGCAAAAAGTTTAACCAAATTATTAGCCATGGGATGTCGTCGTGGTCAAACTCTGACTTTTATTGCACAACCTGATACCGATGCTGTAGCAGGCTTAGAACAGATTATTGATGCAGTTCAACAGGGCTTAGGAGAAGAGGTTGAAGCTGTTGACCTTGTATCTCATCAGCACAGCAGTAGTGACCCAGTCGTAAATACTTTGGAATTAATGCCTTTTGAATCACATGGCGATACGGGTAGCTGCGGTATTGCGGCATCAACTGGCCTTGCTTTTGGTCCTGCACATGTGGTGAAGCCACGTGAATTTAGTTATGAACGTCGCGGACAGAGTTTTAAAGCTGAGAATGAAAAGCTTGAAATTGCGCTTCATCAGGTGAAAAATAGCTTACGTCAATTCATTGCACATACTGAATCTACTGCCATTAAGCAGATATTCATGGCACATTTGGAAATGCTGGATGATCCAGACCTCCTCCAAAGTGTACAACGCGGTTTAAAACAAGGGTTGTCTGCTGCTGCAGCTTGGCATGATCATATTGAAGTGGCTGCTACCGCACAGGCTGCACTTAGCGATCGTTTACTGGCAGAGCGTGCGGCTGATTTAAGGGATATTGGCGAGCGTGTTTTGGCTGCTTTGTGCGGTGTGGCCGATGTCACAGAACCCGAGCAACCTTATATCTTAATTATGCATGATGTTGGTCCGAGTGATGTAGCGCGTCTCAATAAGGATCGTGTTGCAGGCATTTTGACCGCGGTTGGTGGAGCGAGTGCCCATAGTGCTATTGTGGCACGTGCTCTGGCTATTCCAGCAGTCGTAGGTGCGGGTGTAGCTGTTTTAAATATTGAGAACCATGCCACCGTGCTAATTAATGGAGATACTGGTGAGTATGTGGTCTCACCCGAGCAAAGTCAGATTGATCATGCCATTGCAGAGCGCCAACGCCAGCGCGAGTTACGAGAACAAGCGGAACAGCATTGTTTAGAACCCGCCATCACACTGGATCAACATCAAGTTGAAATCGCAGCCAATATTGGCAAAGTGGGCGCTACGATACAGGCTGTGGCCGATGGGGCAGAAGCAATTGGTTTGCTACGCACAGAATTGGTCTTTATGTCACACAGCAGTGCCCCTGATGAGGCTACACAAGAAGCCGATTATCGGGTGGTGTTAGATGCTTTGGCGGGTCGTCCATTGGTGGTACGTACACTTGATGTGGGCGGGGACAAACCTTTGCCGTATTTGCCGATTGAAAAGGAAGAAAATCCATTCTTGGGCTTACGTGGTATTCGTCTGACTTTACGTAAGCCAGAGTTATTACGTCAGCAATTGGTTGCTTTACTTAAAGCAGCAGATAATCGCCCATTAAGAATTATGTTTCCTATGATTGGGCGGGTTGAAGAATGGCGAGCAGCAAAAGCAATTTTGGATGAGGTTCGCATACAGCATCCATGTGAAAACTTACAAGTCGGTATTATGATTGAGGTTCCTGCGGCAGCATTGTTGGCTCCAATTCTTGCTCAAGAAGTTGATTTTTTTAGTATTGGAACCAATGACTTGACTCAATATACTCTGGCGATTGACCGTGGTCATCCACTGTTGTCTGCCGAAGCTGATGGCTTACATCCGAGTATTTTGTTATTGATTGATCAAACGGTTCGGGCAGCACATCAGCATGGTAAATGGGTGGGCATTTGTGGTGAATTGGCTGCTGATCCAAAAGCTGTGCCTGTATTGATGGGCTTGGGCGTGGATGAGTTGAGTATGTCGAGTACCAGTATTCCATTGGTGAAGGCGCAAATTCGTAGTTTGAACTATATAAATTGCCAACAGGTTGCACAGCAAGCCTTAAGTTGTGACAGTGCAACTGCCGTACGTGCATTGGTGGAGTAATTACCGAATGGCTAAGATATTAAGCATTACTCTGAATCCTGCAATTGACCTCACCGTGCAATTGGATCAACTAAAAGTTGGCGAGGTCAATCGTCAGTTAACGGCCCAAAGCCATGCAGCCGGTAAAGGCTTAAACGTGGCTCAGGTCCTTAAGGATTTGGGTCATGAACTGATTGTGAGTGGCTTTTTGGGGCAAGAAAACCGTCAAATTTTTGACCATCATATCCAGCAAGAGCAATTTGATAACCAATTTATTTATGTTGCAGGTGAAACACGACAAAACATTAAAGTTGCAGAAGCTTCTGGTCGAATGACTGACATCAATGGTAAGGGCTTTTTTGTAGATACCTCAGCAAAACAACAACTACGTCAACGCCTATCTCAACTGATTTTAGGGATTGATGTGATTGTGATTGCAGGTAGTTTGCCACAAGGTTTTTCTGCAGAAGAGCTTTCAACACTGATTCTATGGTTACAGTCTGTGGGTAAAAAAGTCGCAGTAGATACCAGTGGTGTTGCGTTGAAAGCAGCAATTGCTGCCCATCCTTGGTTGATTAAGCCTAATACAGATGAGTTGACTGAAACCTACCATTTGCCGGCAGAAAAGTTTGCAGAACAGCAGTATCTTTTTGCCAGTTTAAATAGTCAGATCGAACATATTGTGGTCTCGATGGGTGAAAACGGAGTGAACTGGCTTCACCGCACGCAACCCCTGCATGCTACTGCACCGAAAGTCACCGTCCAAAGTACGGTGGGTGCGGGAGATTCCTTGCTGGCAGGTATGATTCATGGCTTGTTGAGTTCAACTTCCCCAGAAGAAACATTAAAAACAGCAACCGCAATTGCGAGCAACGCTGTGACCCAAATTGGGTTTGCCCTTCCAGACTTTGCTGTTATTGAAGATTTGAAATCGCAAATCTCAGTCCAATCATTGAGTTAATACGATGCAAGAGATAAAACATATTTTATTTGTGCCACATAGTCCCGAGCAGCCGATTAATGCAGTGATTTTGGCTAAAAAACTGTCCAAAGCAGCAACAGCACTTGGTATTTCCAATGATGTGGCGACATCAGTCGAGCATCTTGATTTATCAAATGTTATTGATACGGTTGTTTTTGTTGGACAGAAGTCGGCAGATGCAGATCAACTGCGTGACAAGGTTGTGAAAGTCATTGGTTTGAATAACGCACAACACGATGCGATCATGCTTTTGCAACAAGTTCTTGAGCATTCAGATGCTTTAGATGAAACTATTGCAGCCAATGTAGGAGTTACACGGTTTGTCGCCATTACAGCATGTCCAACTGGCGTTGCGCATACGTTTATGGCGGCCGAAGCCTTACAACAAGGTGCAGTAAAGCACGGTTATCAGATTGATGTTGAAACCCAAGGATCGGTTGGGGCTAAAAATGTTTTATCGGCAGAAAGTATTGCCAAAGCAGATGTCGTGATCTTAGCAACGGATATTGAGGTCAATACAGATCGCTTTGTAGGCAAACGTGTATATCGCTGCAGTACAGGATTTGCCCTTAAGCAAACGGATAAGACTTTTGCAAACGCAATTGCTGAAGCCAAAGTGCTTGAAACGGGTAAGCAAACAGCCACTAAGACAGAAAATGAAAACAAAGAAAAAACTGGAATTTATAAACACCTTTTAACAGGGGTGTCTTTCATGCTGCCGATGGTGGTGGCGGGCGGTTTGATCATTGCCATCTCGTTTATGTTTGGCCTCAATCCTGTTGAAGGAAGCTTTGCCGCATCCTTAAAGCAAATAGGTGCTGCAGCATTTACTCTTATGGTACCTATGCTGGCAGGTTACATTGCTTATTCTATTGCGGATCGTCCGGGTTTAACTCCAGGTTTGATTGGCGGTTTACTTGCAACACAATTAGAGGCAGGCTTTCTCGGTGGATTAGTTGCAGGTTTTATTGCAGGTTATATTGCGTTATTTTTATCGAAACAGCTTAAACTCCCAAGTAGCCTAGAAGCATTAAAACCAATTTTGATTATTCCACTATTGGCCAGTTTAGCTGTTGGTTTAATCATGATTTATGTGGTTGGACAGCCTGTTGCACAATTGTTTGAATTACTCACACACTTCCTTGCCAATATGGGGACGACCAATGCCATGATCATGGGGATTATCCTTGGGAGTATGATGTGTATTGATGTTGGGGGGCCAATAAATAAAGCGGCTTATGCCTTTACGGTGGGCTTACTTACGTCACAAACATACGGACCGATGGCGATTACCATGGCTGCGGGTATGGTACCGCCATTGGGTATGGCAATTGCAACTTTTCTGGCAAAGCATAAATTTGCCAAACCTGAGCAAGATGCAGGGAAGGCTGCTGTAGTTCTGGGCCTATGTTTCATTTCGGAAGGGGCTATTCCGTTTGCTGCCAAAGACCCGATTCGAGTGCTTCCATGCGCGATCGCAGGTGGTGCTGTAACAGGGGCTTTGGTTGCATTATTTAAATGTGAACTAGTCACTCCGCATGGCGGTGTAATGGTACTGATCATCCCGAATGCGATGAATTATCCATTAAAATATTTATTGGCGATTGCGATTGGAAGTGTGGTGACTGGTGTAGCTTATGCCGTGATAAAACAACGGTTAGAATAAGCCCTTCATAGAAGCTTTGTGAAGGCTATTTAGTGCAATAAATGAATATTATGCTCAATCCTATTTTGGATCAGTTGGAGAGTCTCTGCTTGAATTTGTCCAGGTAATAGGTCATGAGCGATATTGCTGAATCGGATTGCAACCTTACAAATCGAGCCAATAATTTCATCGACTTCTTGGACACAAAGTTCCGCTTCCTGAGTACCAAGTTTCACAAGAGCTTGTCGAGGAATATCCAGTGCCTCACCCATGATATCCATTTGATGTGCAGGAAAGTTCTAAACCTTTACTGATCGCTTCTGCACTGTATTCAAAGGCGATTAATGGCCGACCTGTGATTGCGGTTGAGGAGACCAATGTACCCCAAAGCCAATATTCACCCCATCCATTGTAGTAAACATTAAGTTTTTGAGCATGGATTTATTTCCTTCTGATACGTTAGCGATCCCTACTGTTCTGAAATGACAGCTTTGTCCGTTATTATTGTATAAACATTTTTGGTTTCTGGTAATTATGTCCTCATTGATCAATTTTCTATCTCGCTTTAGTACTGCAACTCTTCAGCGCAGTCTGAGCTATGCTAAACACATTGATAGGGAAACGATTGAGTTCTTTGAGGAAAAAGACGGGGTTACGATGTATGCCCAAATTGAAGGAACAGATTATTACGATACCGCAATTACCTATAATCCCCAAAAAGACCGTTTAATCGATGACGACTGCACTTGTCCGGTTGGATATAACTGTAAACATGCTGCTGCTTTAGCGCGGTTATTCTTTCAGGAATATCGCCAGGAATTTCAGCAGCGTTATGCTGACTCTCAATCCCCGCAGGGAATCACAAAACGTCAACGGGGGGATGATCAGGCGCAGCGCTGGTTGAATGATTTTAAACGGTATTTACAACAGACTGAACCAGAGCAATCTGTCAAAACAAACAATTATTTAATTTACCTGCTAGATCAGTCGGTCAGCTTAAAGAAATTGACAGTTGACGTTCAGAAGGCCAGACGCAATAAAAACGGCTCAATTGCGGGGGAAAGTTATTATACCCAATATGAAAATATCACCAGAAAGCATCTGACTTTACCTGAACAAAAACGACAATTATTTAACCAGATTTATTATTATGCCAAAATAAACAGTGACGAACGCTTTTATCAAAGCAATCTTGATATCTCCAGAATTTTATTGGAGCATTTCAAATCTTTTATTCAAAGTGGCGATGTGTACTGGCAAAAAAAGAGCCATACTGCACTTCAATGGTCAGAACAAGGCTATCACATCGAACTGATCTGGCAACAAGGTGTAAACAAACAGACAGAGCATTTAAACATTGAATTGGTCAATGGTGATATTCGACTCGATTTGAAATCAAATCCACATATTCAGATTCTCGCGAGCCATCCCCCATGTTATGTGGATATTCAACAGAACACGGTGGGCCAGTTATATGGTGAATATACGGCAAATCTTCTGTACCATTTTTTACAGATGCCTGATCTTCCATCTATGCTCTTGCCAGAGTTTGAGAAACTGACTCATCAATATTCAGACGTGAAAAATCTGCCTCAGCCCGAGTTTATTCAGCATATTGATGTCCTTGAGGGAAGTCCCCAGCCAATTTTACGCTTCGGTGTTTTAGATAAATTTGATTGGAAATGGGAAGAGTCTGTTTGTGCCGAAATTGAATTCTCCTATGTAGGCGGACGAATAAAAGCAGGTACATCAGGTGACAGTTTTATTGGTGAGCAGCATGGCAAAATGGTGCGACAGCTTCGGGACTTCGTTCAGGAACAACAGTCAATCCAGCGTTTACAGCTATTGGTCGAATCACTGAAGTGGGTGAAAGATCTTAATTATTACCAGCAATTAAAACTGGATAAACAACGTCTTGATTCTATGGTTTTTGCGTTCTATGGAGACTGGATCAAACAGCTGATGCCCATCAATCAAATTGAATTGATTGGATGGCAGATAGAGCATCTGGAACACAGCCCATTTAAGCTGCAATATGTTGAAAATTTAAATATTTCCATCACTGAATCTGAAAGCCAACAAGACTGGTTCAATATCGGGGCGACCGTTCAGGACAGTGCAGGCAATAGCTATGATTTACTCGATGCACTTGTGGCTTTGGTGAAAGAACAGCCTGATTTACTTGATCCACGGATTTTTGGTCATCTGAATGACAGTTACATTTTCACCCTGAAAACTGCAGCGGATCAACCAGATTTGGCTTTATCCGCAAAGGACATTAAGCCGGTATTGTTGCATCTGCAGAGCATTTTACAGCAAGAAGAGCGCAGTATTGATCGCTATGATGCGAGTCAACTATTAGAATTACAGCATCATCTGGGGATGGTGGGGCAGGTCAGTAATCGCCTGCAGCAATTTGCGCAGAAATTCAAACAAGGCTATCAGCAACAACTGCCGACACCACAAGGTTTTCAGGGGGAATTACGTCCATACCAGCAGCAGGGCCTAGGCTGGTTACAGTTTTTAAGGGAAACCCAGCATGGCGGGATTCTGGCGGATGATATGGGTTTGGGTAAAACAGCACAAACTTTAGCCCACTTACTCATGGAAAAGCAGGCTGGTCATTTGCAGGACAGACCCGCCTTAATTGTTGCACCCACATCGCTGATGCATAACTGGTTCAAAGAAGCGGAAAAATTTACCCCTGAGCTCAAGGTACTGCTGCTACAAGGCCCCGACCGCCATCAGTATTTTGAGCAGATTTCACACTATGACATTGTGTTAACCACCTACCCGCTCTTGGCGAGAGATGAAGAGCAACTGAAGCAATATGAATATCATCAACTCATTCTGGATGAAGCGCAGAATATTAAAAATCCGCGTGCCAAAGCTGCACAGGTAGTACGGCAATTAACAGCGCGACATCGTCTATGTCTAACTGGTACACCTATGGAAAATCATTTGGGTGAGCTGTGGGCACTATTTTATTTTCTAATGCCAGGATTTTTATATTCACAAGAAATCTTTAATAAAAAGTACCGCTATCCTATTGAAAAACGCGGTGATCAGCAGCTAAGGCAAAAGTTGGTAAACCGCATTAAACCCTTTATTTTACGTCGTTTGAAAACTGACGTTGCCAAGGAATTGCCTGAAAAAACCACGATTGAAGTCAATATTGACATGAATGAGCAGCAATCCAAGCTATACGAGGCTGTTCGCGCCACGATGCAGGCAAATATTCAGAAAATTGTGGCAGAAAAAGGCTTTAAGCGTAGTCAAATCCAAATTTTAGATGCCTTGCTGAAGCTGCGTCAGGTCTGTTGTCATCCTAGCTTGCTGAAACTGGATTCAGTTAAAACCGGGCAGGCGTATTCTGCCAAACTTGAACAGTTGATGGATATGGTTGTTCCAATGGTAGAAGAGGGACGAAAAATTCTTATTTTCTCTCAGTTTACCTCAATGTTGGAACTGATTGAACAACAGCTCTATCACGCAGAAATTGGCTATGTGAAGCTGACTGGAAAGACCAAAAAGCGAGATGAAGTCATTACAGCATTTCAGTCTGGACAAGTGCCGGTATTTTTAATCAGTCTGAAAGCAGGAGGGGTAGGTCTGAATCTAACTGCCGCAGATACGGTCATTCACTATGATCCATGGTGGAACCCTGCTGCTGAAGATCAAGCTTCAGATCGTGCATGGCGGATTGGACAGGACAAGCCGGTATTTGTGTATAAGCTGATTACCAATAAAAGCATAGAAGAAAAAATTATTGCCTTGCAGCAGAATAAAGCAGAACTGGCACAGTCTATTCTAAGCACAGATCATGAGGGAGAAGCGAAACTGACGGAAAATGATGTGATGAAATTGTTTGAGAAATTTTAGTTTGGTTTGGGATATTGAGAAAATAAGAAAAGTGGGGTTCAGCGGATGCTTACCGAAAAAGAGATCTACACAGACCTCTTTTTTATTTGGGTTTAATACGTGAAATTATTGCTTAGTGTCATCTTCATTCAGAATTTGCCCTGTGTGCTTTGGTGTAATTAAAGGTGCAGTCGGACGCGGTCCTGTGTATTGCAAGCCGATACCCGCATAGACATCATCTGCTGCAACTTCGGTTTCAAAACGTTCTTTGTCTCGTTCTCGGATTTCTTGGCTAATTTCTTCAACATCACTCTGGTCAACACCCAATTCTTCTAAAATCGCACCGCCAAATAGCATTGCCGACTCGAAGGTTTCTCGAATCATATAATCCACATTTTGTTTTGCTAAATGCAGCGCATGCTCACGGTCATAAGAGCGAACCAGTAACTTGGTTAAAGGAAATTCATGTTGCACCAACTCTACAATCTTATTCGTCGTTTCTTTGTGGTCTACGCAAACAACAATTGCTTCAGCCGTATCTGCTCCCGAGGCATGTAAAATATCTAAACGAGAACCATCGCCATAGTAAATTTTAAATCCAAATCTTTCAGCATTTTGAATCATGTCGATATCATTATCAATGATGGTCACATCAATCCCTCGAGCAAGCAGTAATTGACTGGAGACTTGTCCAAAACGACCGAAACCAATCATCAATACTTTTCCAGAAAGTCCTTCGGCAATACGGATATTTTCTAAAGAAGTTTGTTCTGTAGTTTGGGTAAAACGTTTAAATAAAAAGCCAATAATCGGGGTCAAAATCATCGACAAGACTACAATCGCAGTCAGGTTTGAGCGTTCAACAGCACTAATGACTTGAGCACTCATGGCGGCAGTAAAGAGTACAAAAGCAAACTCACCTCCTTGAGCCATCAGTAATGCGCGATCGAGTGCTTCGGAGTGTGAACTTTTGGTCATGCGTGCAATTAGGTAAATCATGGATGCTTTGACAAACATCAGCAGAAGTACAGCACTTAAGATTAACACCCAGTTATTTTTTACGACGTTAAGGTCTAGTGACATGCCTACACCTAGAAAAAATAATCCGAGCAATATGCCACGAAACGGTTCAATATCTGCTTCAATCTGATGGCGAAAAGTGGATTCGGAGAGTAATACCCCTGCAATGAATGCCCCCATTGCCATCGATAAGCCAGTGACTTGCATCAGTAATGCTGCGCCGAGCACCACCAAGAGTGCTGCTGCAGTCATGACTTCACGGGCTTTGGCTGCGGCTAATAAGCGAAATAAAGGATTAAGCAACCAATAGCCTGCAGCGATTAAACCTGCAATTGAAATTAAACCAATTCCGATGCTCTGCAAACGCGTAGAAGTACTTTCAACAACATGATTCGGTGCGATAAAAGCGACAATTGCCAATAAAGGGACAATCAATAAATCTTCAAACAGCAGGATCGAGATAATTTTTTGTCCTCGTGGTTGAGCAATGTCTCCACGATCTCCCAAAAGTTGCATCACAATTGCAGTCGAGGTGAGTACAAAGCCTGCAGCACATACAAAACTCACTTGCCAAGAATAGCCATAGATCAAGCCTACCGCCGTTAACCCCAATGAACAGGCACTAATTTGTAATGTACCTAATCCAAAAATTTCTTTTCTTAAACTCCATAAATACAATGGACGCATTTCTAGTCCAATCACAAACAGATACATCACAATACCAAGCTCAGCGATATGCAAAATAGACGCAGAATCGTAGAAAAATGCCAGTCCAAATGGACCAATAATTAATCCTGCAATTAAATATCCCAATACCGAGCTTAATCCTAGGCGCTTGATTAAGGGGACTGCGATCACTGCAGCCGTGAGCAATATGACAGGGGATAAAAGGCTGATAGATATGGCTTCTGCACTCATATATTTCTCAGATTTTGTATTGGGGCTGTTGACATTTCAAGTATAGAATTTACCCGATAAAGGTAGCCAAATATATATATACAGGCTTCAAGCTAATGCAACTGCAGAGCCTGTAAATAATTTTGTGTAATTGCTTTTCATAAATTTAAAGGTGATCACTTAGAACCTATCCAGAATATTTTCTATGCAAAAGTAGCTTTAAAAAGGCTAAATTAATGAACTGAAGGTTCGTATTTAGGTACTTTTCACAGTTTTTCCAGAGCCTTCTACATTTTTCTAACCAGGCAAATGATCTTTCCACAACCCAGCGTTGTGGAATGGCTGCAAATTTATGCAATTCACTTCGTTTAGCTACATCAAATCGGGATCCGATTAAATTATTAACAGCCAAAGAAAAGGGTTCGCCTGTATAACCGTCATCAACAAGTACAACCTCTACATTTTGTAAGCTATCTTTAAGCAAAGTTATAGTATCTAACGCACCTTGACGATCTGTTTTATCTGCTGTCGTAGCCAATATTCCATGCGGGAGACCTTCAGTATCAACAATAATATGTCTTTTAATGCCTGAAACTTTTTTACCATCGTCATAACCTTTATCACGTGCAGTATCTGTGTTTTTTACACTTTGTGAATCAATCATGATAAAGCCAGTTTGTTCTTTCCATCCATTGCTGATACGGGCCTCGCCAACCACATTTTTTTAAAGCTTGCTCAAGTATGCTAGGTTCAGTTTCTGAAGACTTTTTATTCCAAATCGAGAAGTAATAATGCACAGTGCTTTTAGATGGGAAGTCTCGAGGAAGCATACTCCATTAGCATCCACTTATTAGAATATAGAGCAATGCGCAAAATACTTCATAGACATCAATGACTCTTGGACGTGTTTGTTTTCTTCCGCTCAATCGTGGCGGTTCAATTTCTTTAAAAGCTTCTCGACTAATGTTGCTGGATATGGTTTTCTCATGAGGGGAATTTAACAAATTATTTTTTCAATTGCTAAAAAAGAGTGAAATTAATACTGGATAGGCTCTAATGATTCTATGGATATACCTAAAGTTTTCAACTAACTACAAATTTGTCACACTTGTAATTTGAATCTGCGTTTATAAAAATAACCAGATTTTTACTAAAAACCTTGTATTTAACTTATGTTCACTTAAAGCTCACTTCATAATTTTATTTATAAATAATTTCTAATATTTTCAAAATATTATTCAAATCATTCTGGATTTTTTATTGTACTAAATTCCTGAACTTACTACGCAAATTTAAATCAAGATGCTTAAAATCACATTTTAATATCATTATTGTCGATGGTGGTCAGTCAGGGCTTTCAGTGAGCCATTATTTCAAACTCGCCAATTCAAACATGATAAAGACCTTTAGATGAGCAATTTCTATCTGCTACACAATAAAACTTTAGAGTTGAAGCAACAAATCAAATTTAAATCAGATTTGAAAAATAATTACGGTAGTTGCTGTCCTGTGGTAATAATTCTAATAAACGCTGTACCGCATCAATACGATCATGTGTTTGCCCAATAATCCGTAATAATTGATCGGTATCCTTTATTTGATAAATCAACTGGCTTAAACGGGCATCAAAACAATGTCTCCAAGTACTGAGTAAAGGGCTTTCTGATTTAGATAAAAAGCTACCTTTATATAGCGAGAATGTACTCGAAATAAGATTTGCATTTAATGATTGTTCAGCACGTAAAAAATCACATTGGACTTCACAGGTAAGCCTATAAATGCGAGCCTCAATTGAATGAGGTAATAGGCTACGAAGTTGTGAAAGCTCAGCCTTTAAGGTTTTTAGGCTCACATTACGCTCACCATAAAGGGCATAGTGTAACTCTTCTAAACCAATCCCGTACGGATACAAAGCTAAAATGCAAAGTATTTCAATTTGACGGTGAGTCAAGTTCAAAGTATGCCCATTAAATTGAACCCAGGGCGAACCTAGCGCTTTAATGTATAAAAAATTTTTCTGTTCAAATTTTATTGCTCGCTGTATTAAGTCTGCACAGCGCTCCACAGCAAGAATGCCTAGAGGGGTATGTTTTTTATATTTTGTGGAAAGATTGATAATGCCATGAAATTGACCTGAAGTCGGATCCCAGATAGGTGCTGCATAACAGACCCAATCACGAACGCTGTCCATTTGGTTTTCATGAGAATATACACAACTTGATGTTTGACTATTTAATGTCATACCAATCGCATTGGTCCCAACCGCCTGCGTTGACCAATGGCCACCTTCAATAAAATGTACCTGTTCAGCAGAAGAAAGCATCGCGGAACTACTCCAGGTCCATAACAGAGTACCATGGTGATCTGTAAGACCAATTGCCATATCGGAATCATCAGCAATTCTTAATAAATCGGCATAATTATGCTGAATAGAGCGGCGGAATAGGGAAGTCTGATCTTCTTGAGGCAAAGCCAAAACGGGTGCAGCCTGAACAATGTGCTGATTAATTAAATGTGTTGTTTGCAGCTTTTTTGCTGGTGCTGTATTGAACAGGTTCATATCATATTCCTTTATGATTAGACTGTAATATCTTTAAACTTCAGAAATCAGTTTCCAGATCTATACTCATTCAATCTTTTCTTACGTGTACCAAATCATTTTTTCTTGGATTCGTTAAATAACCTTTTTTGGGTTTTACCAGCCTTTTAGCTACTTTAAAATTGTTGTTATGGACTGGAAATGACTATTTTTATCTGAAGTGTTAATAAAAGTAACCATTATGTTGATAAATAGGATCCTTTAAATGATGAAAATGTCATTCACGCACGTAGGGCACAGGTACAGCCTCACCATAATACTGGCGGTCAGCAAAATAACTCGATCGCACTAATGGTGCACTCCAAATATTCTTAAACTCTAAGTGCTCTCCATGAGTTTGATAATGTTTAAACTCTTGCAATGTAACAAAACGATGAATTGGCGCATGTGATTTGGATGGCTGTAGGTATTGGCCGATTGTGACATAATCAATTTGATAATCTTTCAAATCATTTAATAACGCAATAACCTCAGCTTCAATCTCTCCTAAACCCACCATCAAACCACATTTCGTTGGGATATCAGGGCAGTAGTGTTTAAATTTCTTAAGTAAATTCAATGAATGCTGATAGTCAGCGCCTGGTCGCATGGCTTTATACAGGCGTGGCACGGTTTCAATATTGTGATTAAAGACATCAGGTGGATTTTTGCTCAGAATTTTAAGTGCACTATCTGCGCGACCACGAAAATCAGGAACCAAAATTTCAATCAAAGTGTCTGGACTAGTTTGACGAATTTCTCGAATGCAATCTGCAAAATGCTGTGCACCGCCATCTTTTAAATCATCTCGGTCAACGGAAGTAATCACAACATACTTTAAGTTTAGATTCTTCACCGTTTCAGCCAAATGCAGTGGCTCGTTAATATCTAAGGCATTAGGACGGCCATGCGAGACATCACAGAATGGACAGCGTCGAGTACAGATATCTCCCATAATCATGAATGTTGCTGTTCCACTACCGAAACATTGCGGCAAGTTAGGACAAGCCGCTTCTTCGCAAACGGTATGTAGTTTTTGTTGTCTTAATAAATCCTTAATGATTTGGACTTCCTCAGGTCGACTAATTTTAGTCCGGATCCATTCTGGCTTTTTCGGTATCGTTTCCGTTGGAACAACTTTAATTGGAATACGCGCCATTTTTTTAGCGCCACGTAACTTCTTTCCAGTTAATACTGGGTTATTTAAATCCATTTCAAACACTCCGTCGTTTAAAATAATTAATATTGAGCCTGATATTAAATAAGCTGCTTTAAATGCATTAATAATATTAAAACAGGGCAAAAAACTTATCATATAAAACAAAGGTTGGTTAAAGGTTTGTTTTTGTATATAGCTGAATAATATTAAAAAATTTACAAATTTCTTAATTTTATAAACCATTGTTTTTAATGTTTATCTTATGTTTTTATGCATTATATTTTTTTAGTCTAATATGAAATTAAATAAAAATATTCTTATATAAATATACGATTTAAAAATCCAGTTATTCAACTTGGGATTTTCTTTTAAGCGTAGTTAATAAGGAATAAATATATGCAATTAACGGAAGAGCAATTGCTAGCAGCATACAAAAGAATGCGCGACATTCGTGAATTTGAGGATCGACTTCACGATGAAAACAATACAGGTGATATCCCAGGTTTCATCCACCTTTATAGCGGTGAGGAAGCTGTTGCCGTAGGGATCTGTGAAAATTTAACAGATAAGGACTTCATTACCTCAACACATCGTGGTCACGGACATTGTATTGCAAAGGGCTGTGACATTCACGCCATGATGCTAGAAATTTTTGGCAAAGATGATGGTTTGTGTCGTGGTAAAGGCGGCTCAATGCACATTGCGGACTTAGATAAAGGCATGCTCGGTGCAAACGGTATTGTGGGTGGTGGTCCACCTTTGGCTATTGGGGCAGCTTTAAGTGCTAAAACACTCAAAAATGGTGGGATTGGTCTATCTTTTACCGGTGATGGCGGTTCAAATCAGGGCTTAACTTTTGAAGCCATTAATATGGCTGTTGTGTTAAAGCTTCCTGTCATTTTTGTTTTTGAAAATAACGGTTTTGGTGAAGGTACTGCACATGATTATGCCGTAGGCAGTAAAGATATTGCAGGCCGAGCAGCAGGTTTTGGCTTACCCGCTGAAAAAGTAGATGGAACAGACTTTTTTGCTGTGTATGAGGTTGCACAAAAAGCCATTGAACGTGCCCGCCGTGGTGAAGGGCCGAGTGTGATTGAAACGGTAACCAACCGATTTTATGGACATTTTGAAGGTGATCCAGGGCTTATCCGTTCTAAAGAAGAACTGGATTATGTCAAAGAACATAAAGATCCATTGAAAATATTCCGCGAAAAAGTCAAAGACAAAATTGACGAAGCCAAGCTCGATGCGATTGACGCTCAGTCTAAAGCCAATGTAGACGATGCCGTTGCAAAGGCACGTGCAGCTAAGTACCCAGAAGCCTCTCAGTTACTTACCGATGTATACGTCTCTTACTAAAGGAATAGTAGAAAAATGCCAAATAAAAGTTATCGAAACGCGATTAAAGAAGCAATTGAATTAGAAATGCGCCGAGACCCAAGTGTCATTGTGGTCGGTGAAGATGTTCGTGGTGGACATGGTGGTAAAAATACCGATGATAATAAGCTGGAAGGTTTTGGCGGTGTACTTGGTGTAACCAAAGGCTTATGGACTGAATTTGGTTCTGAACGAGTCATTGATACTCCAATTACAGAATCAGCGATTATTGGTATGGCGGCAGGTGCTGCTGCAACGGGTTTAAGACCTGTGGCAGATTTAATGTTTATGGATTTTTACGGCGTGTGTTATGACATGCTGTATAACCAAGCAGCTAAATTTCGCTACATGTTTGGCGGCAAAGCCAAAGCGCCACTCGTTGTACGTGGCATGATTGGTGCAGGTTTTTCCGCAGCAGCGCAGCATTCTCAGTCGCCATATAACGTGTTTGCCTCAGTGCCTGGTTTAAAAGTGGTGGTGCCTTCAAGTGCCTATGATGTAAAAGGGTTGTTGATTCAAGCCATTCGAGATGACGACCCAGTAGTCTTTTGTGAACACAAGTTGTTGTACGACATTAAGGGCGAAGTGCCAGATGAGTCCTACACTATTCCTTTTGGTGTCGCAAATTACACCCGTGAAGGTACTGATATCACCATTATTGCCTTAAGTTTGATGGTGCATCGTGCCAATGAAGTCGCTGATAAGCTCGCAAAAGAAGGCATTTCGGTTGAAGTGGTTGACCCTAGAACCATTTCACCATTAGACGAAGATGGCATTTTAGAGTCCGTAGCTTCAACAGGTCGTGTGGTGATTGTAGATGAATCTGCCGCACGTTGTGGTTTCGGACATGATGTGGCTGCGCTTATTGCCCAGAAAGGCTTTCATTATCTTAAAGCACCAATCGAATTAGTCACTCCACCACACTCACCCGTACCATTTTCACCAGTACTAGAAAAAGAATGGCTACCTAGTGTAGAACGCATCGAACAGGCTGTACGCAAGACGTTGGAGGCTTAGGATGAGCGAAATTAAAACTTTAGAAATCCCAAAATGGGGTTTGTCCATGGAAGAGGGTACGATTGCCCAATGGCTGATTCAGGAAGGTACCCAATTTAGTAAAGGACAGGAAATTTGTGAAATTGAAACCACAAAAATCGTCAATGTATTGGAGGCACCTTTTGATGGCCTGCTACGAAAAATTATTGCTAAAGATGGTGATACCCTTGTCGTAGGTGGAGTCATTGCAATTTGTGCAGACGCTCAAGTTTCCGATGCAGAAGTTGAAGCATTTGCACAGTCTTTAGGTGGAACACCTGCTGTAACTGAAAATAAAGCGGTAGCAGCGGTTCCTGAAAAAGTCGATGTGGCTCAAGTTGAAAGCAAAGTACAAGCTGCTCCTAAACAGAACAGTGTTGGTAATGGATCAAAAGCGGTGACTCAGGGCGGATATTCTATTCCTGTTGCGTTACAAGGCTACCAACAAAGCGATGATATTTTTGCAACGCCACATGCCTTGAAATTGGCTGAAAAGCATAATGTAAACTTGGCTCAGATTACGGGTTCTGGACGTGAAGGCCGTATCAGTGTTCAAGATATTCAGGCCGCAGTTCAAGCTGCTGGTGGTTCTTGGCCAGATGTACGTCATCAAGCTAGTACGAAAGCCGCGAAATCTAAAGCAGATGATAGTGATGTTCTAGCAACACCTGTTGCTCGCCGTTTGGCAAAACAATGGGGCATTAATTTGCATGATTGTCGTGCATCGGGTTCACGTGGACGAGTCTGTAAGGAAGATGTTGAAGCTGTATATCAACGTGAAAACCCTGTACAAGCTCAACATACTGAGTATGCGCATCCAACAGAGTCAGCAAAATTCACCACCGTAGCTATGAATGGTATGCGTAAAGCAATCGCTGCACGGCTACAAGCGGCAAAACGCAATGCACCACATTTTCGCTTAACGATAGACTTAAAGGTTGAGTCGGTTCAGGCTTTGCGTCAGCAAATTAACAGTACTGTACCGCAAGTCAAACTGTCCATTAATGATATGCTGATTAAAGCTGCTGCTGCTGCACTGATTAAAGTTCCACAAGTTAATGTTCAGTTTGATGAAGAGAATCAGCAGATTTTACAGTTTGAACAGGCTGATATTTCGGTTGCTGTAGCCATCGAAAATGGACTGATCACGCCAATTATTAAAGCAGCGAACCGTAAATCTTTGGCGCAAATTTCCAATGATATGCGTGATCTGGCGACACGTGCCAAAACTGGAAAATTGGCACCTGATGAGTTTCAAGGGGGCAGTTTCAGTATTTCCAATTTGGGCATGCTTGGTATTCAACAGTTTGATGCCATTATTAACCCGCCTCAAGGTGCAATTCTAGCCTTAGGTGCAGCAGAGAAACGTGCTGTCGTTGAAAATGATGAGATTGTTGTTCGTGAAATGGTGACCGCAACATTGTCTTGTGATCATCGTGTCATTGATGGTGCGTTGGGTGCTCAATTCTTATCGGCATTTAAGCAGTTTGTCGAAAATCCTGCATTAATTTTGGTGTAGGAGGAATAGTCATGTCAGATACACAATTTGATCTTGTGGTTATTGGTGCTGGTCCTGGAGGATATGTCGCTGCGATTCGCGCAGCGCAACTGGGATTAAAAACGGCAATCGTTGAAAAACAACACTTAGGCGGAGTATGTCTTAATTGGGGATGCATTCCAACCAAGGCATTATTGAGCGGGGCTGTGCTTGCGCAGCAGTTCAAACATGCTGGGCAGTTTGGTTTTACGCTTAACGCGATTGATTTTGACATTCAAAAACTGGTCTATCATAGCAGACAGGTTTCTGAGCAACTCGTGCAAGGTATCGGTCAACTATTGAAAAAAAATCAAATCACTGTTTTTAACGCAGCAGCCCAGTTTATTGCCAAAGAGCAATTAGAGCTTACAGATGCGAATGGTCAAAAACAGCAGATTTCTGCACCGCATATTATTGTCGCAACAGGTGCACGTGCGGCCAATTTGCCTCATATTCCTGTAGATGGCCATCAGGTCTGGAGTTATAAAGAGGCTTTAGTTCCCGAACAATTACCAAAATCTTTACTGGTCATTGGTTCGGGGGCTATAGGCAGTGAGTTTGCAAGCCTATACCAAGACTTAGGCTGCCAAGTTACCTTGGTTGATATTGCAAAGCAGATTCTCCCTAGCGAAGACATTGAAGTTGCGAAGTATGTACAAAAGCAATTTGAACAGCAGGGTATGCAGGTTTTAACCGAAGCGACTGTAAAAAAAATAGAAACTGATCAGGCTCAAGTACATTGTCATATTGAAACTGCCACAGGTGTGCAAATCATTACTGTTGAAAAGGTGCTTTCAGCTATTGGCGTGAAACCGAATGCTGGAAATCTTGGCCTAGAAGCTTTGGGAATTGAATTTGAGGATGGTTTTATTAAAGTCGACTCATGGTGTAAAACCAATGTAGTGGGCATTTATGCAATTGGTGATGTCGCAGGCGCACCGTGTTTGGCACACAAAGCCAGTCATGAAGCCATTCTTTGTGTGGAGAAAATTGCAGGCCTAAGTCATGTACATGCTTTAGATCGTACACAAATTCCGGGCTGTATCTTTACCCATCCGCAAGTGGCCAGTATTGGTTTGACAGAACAGAAAGCGAAAGCTGCGGGCTTGAATATCAATGTGGGTAAGTTTCCTTTACAAGCGAATGGTAAAGCATTGGCTTTGGGCGATAGCGCAGGATTTGTTAAAACCATTTTTAGTCAGGAAACAGGTGAATTGTTGGGTGCTCACATGGTTGGACATGAAGTCACCGAACACATTCAAGGGTTTGCCATCGCGAAATACCTAGAAGCTACAGATGAAAGCTTAGCGCAGGTCATTTTCCCTCATCCTACTTTGTCTGAGGCGATGCATGAGTCGGTCTTGTCGGCGATGCAACGTGCAATCCATATTTAAGGAGTCGCAACATGCCTAGAGGTTTAAACAATAAAGTTGCATTAATTACGGGTGCGGCACAAGGTATTGGACGCGGTATTGCCTTACGTTTAGCACAAGAAGGTGTTCATATTGGATTGGTCGATCTTCACCAAGAAAAGTTAAATACTGTTCAACAAGAGGTTGAAGCCTTTGGCGTAAAAGCCACCACATTTATTGCGGATATTTCAGATCCAATACAAATCAGTGACGCTATTAATCATGCAGAATCGACACTTAATGGTTTTGATATCATGATTAATAATGCAGGTATTGCACAAGTCAAAGCTTTGGCAGAAGTAACGCCGAGTGAATTTAACCAAATTATGAACATCAATGTCGGTGGTGTACTTTGGGGGATTCAAGCCGCAGCAAATAAATTTAAACAACGCCAACAGGCTGGAAAAATTATTAATGCATGCTCAATAGCAGGTCATGAAGGCTTTGCTTTACTCGGTGTTTATTCGGCAACTAAATTTGCAGTTCGTGCATTGACGCAAGCTGCGGCTAAAGAATATGCCAGTGTTGAAATTACTGTAAATAGTTATTGTCCGGGTGTTGTTGGTACAGACATGTGGGTCGAAATAGATCAGCGGTTCTCTGAAATTACAGGTGCACCAATTGGTCAAACGTATAAAAAATATGTAGATGGTATTGCTTTAGGACGTGCTGAAACACCAGATGACGTGGCTGCATTAGTTGCATTTTTAGCCAGCGAGGATGCAAACTATATTACAGGTCAGTCTATTTTGACAGATGGTGGAATGGTTTACCGTTAATATCAACATAAGGAATACACAATGAAAGCAGCTCGTTTTTATGATCGAGGGGATATTCGAATTGAAGATATCCCTGAACCGAAAGTACTTCCAGGCACAGTTGGAATTCAAGTTGCATGGTGCGGTATTTGCGGTACAGATTTACATGAATTCATGGAAGGCCCTATTTTTATTCCACCTTGTGGTCATCCACATCCAATTTCGGGAGAATCTGCACCTGTAACAATGGGACATGAATTTTCAGGCGTAGTTTATGCAGTTGGTGAGGGTGTAGACGATATCCAAATTGGACAACATGTCGTAGTTGAACCCTATATTATTGCGGATGATGTCCCGACTGGCCCGAATGATAAGTATCATTTATCAAAAAATATGAACTTTATTGGTTTAGGCGGACGTGGCGGCGGTCTTTCTGAAAAAATTGCAGTTCAACGACGTTGGGTACATCCTATTTCAAATGATATTCCCTTAGATCAGGCCGCATTGATAGAACCTTTATCTGTCGGTCATCATGCCTATGTCAGAAGTGGTGCAAAAGCTGGCGATATAGCACTGGTTGGTGGAGCAGGCCCTATAGGTTTACTTTTATCAGCCATTTTAAAGGCTAAAGGTCTCACGGTCATCATTACTGAATTGAGTGCAAAGCGTAAAGAAAAAGCGATAGAAGCGGGTGTTGCAGATTATGTGCTAGATCCATCTAAGGTTGATGTGGTCGCTGAAGTGATGAAAATTACGGAAGACCGTGGTGTTGATGTCGCTTTTGAATGTAGTAGTGTTAATAAAGTCATGGATACACTCGTTGCAGCAATGAAACCAACTGGTGTAGTCGTTATCGTTTCTATTTGGAGCCATCCTGCCACAATTAATGTGCATAGTGTAGTGATGAAAGAACTAGACATTCGTGGCACGATAGCTTATGTCAATGACCATCAGGAAACCATCCGTTTAGTCGAGCAAGGTAAGATTAATCTAGAACCTTTTATTACCCAACGTATTGCATTAGATGATCTTGTTTCTAAAGGCTTTGAAACGTTGATTCATAATAATGAGTCTGCTGTAAAAATTATTGTTCATCCATAGTAAAGCCTAATTTGAATAAGCTAGAGATAAACTCTATGTAGCTATTTTTAATATTTATAGCGATAGGAAATGAGTCTGTATTTACAAACTCATTCTCATAATAGTGATTGGAAAACTCTATTTTTTAAGAAGAAATTGACAACACATAATGTATAATTTAATTTATATCAATATTAATGAATTTAATACCGAAATTCGTCTATTTAACATAATCAATATTATACGAAATACTATTGTAAGCCCAAAGTAGAAATGTCCGGTTTCTCCAAAGTAAAAATGTCCGCTTTTAGAATATGCACTTTTGCAATTTTCTTAGCGGACGGTTTGATATGTTGGTGTCTATGTCGGATAAAGAACTTAAACGATTGTCGGTCTTGCAGGAAATCTGTGATCAACGCATAACCCAGTCCCAGGCTGCTCAGCTACTGCATATTTCAGAGCGTCAGATCAGACGTTTATTGCAAAAATACAAAGCTCAAGGCCCAGCTGCATTAGCCCATGCCGGTCGTGGTCAAATCAGCAATTCCAGGCTTCCTGAAGAGCTCAGACTCAAGTGCCTCAATATTGTTTCTGATCAACTGCATGGTTTCGGACCCACTTTAGCGCATGAAAAGCTCACCACCGTTCATGGCTTTGATATTTCAGTGGAAACACTGCGTTCCTGGATGATTGCAGCCGATTTATGGATTCCTCGCGCCAAGCGTCTGAAACGCCCGTATCAGCCTCGTTATAACCGGGACTGTTATGGTGAACTGATCCAAATCGATGGCTCACACCATGACTGGTTTGAAGGTCGAGCCCCTAAATGCTGTCTGCTGGTATTTATCGATGATGCCACAGGCAAATTACAGCATTTACGCTTCTGTGAGTCGGAATCAACCTTTGACTATATGATTTCAACACGTTTGTATGTTGAGCAGCATGGTAAGCCTTTAGCCTTCTACAGCGATAAATATTCAGTCTTCAGGGTGAATCAAAGCAGTAAGAAAGACACCAAGATTACCCAGTTTGGGCGCGTACTCAGCACCCTGAATATCGATATTATCTTCGCTAATTCACCACAGGCCAAAGGCCGTGTAGAACGAGCCAATAGAACGCTTCAGGACCGTCTGATCAAAGAAATGCGTCTGGAAGGCATCAGTTCGATTGCCGAAGCCAATGCCTGGCTACCCTGCTTCATTGAGCAGTTCAATCAGAAGTTTGCCAAGATGGCCTTTAATCCCAAGGATCTACACCGGACTGTCACTGAAACAGCCGAAGAATTAGATGATATTTTTACCTGGCGTGAACCCCGCAGAGTCACGAATAGCCTGACGATCACTTATGATAAATGCGTATATCTCCTGGAAAACACGGAAGAAAACCAAAGATTGATTGGCAAGTATCTTGAGTTTCTGGAATACCCGGATAGTACAGTCGCGATTGAATATCAGAAAAGAAAAATCAATTACAGCATCTTCGATAAATTAAGTCAGCTCAACCAGCGAGAGATTGTTGAAAATAAACGTTTGGGTTCTGTATTAGCCCATATTCAACAGCAGCATGAAGAACTAGAACAACAAAATAAACGCAATCGTTCTCAAAAGATGCCAAGCAGACGTGCACAGAAAACAGTAATCAAAGAACGAAATCTGAATCCTGTGCTTGACTCTTGGGGGGTAAAAAACAGGACATTTTAATTGGTGAATAACATACAAATCTACTCTACATTTTTTTAGCACTCCTTTGACCCTGAAGTGAAGGAAAAAAGCCTAGATTTAAGCATAATAGCTATTTCGTTTCTTAGAAAATCGTTCAAGCTGCTTTAAGAACCCTTCAAAATAGTCTCTTTGTTTTTCATCCGTTCTAAAACCTGCATATAAGGTTCGGCGTAATCCTTCAGGTGAAACACATTCTAGACGTCGTGACGTGACCCAGCCTTTCGCTTCATATTCATCCACTACCCAATCAGGTAGCGCTGCAATACCACGTCCGCTCGCCACAAGCTGAATCAGCATTTGGGTTAAGTCAGTGGTTCGAATGTTTTTAGGTTGAATATTTGCAGGAATAAATAGTTTCGACATGATATCTAAACGATGTTTATCCACTGGATAAGTAATCAGTGTTTCTTCAGCTAACTCTTGAGCGGTAATTTGTTCTACACGTACCAATGGATGGGTTGTTGATAAAACAAGTCGCGATTCATATTCAAATACCGGAAAGTATTCAACACCTTTTAAAGCGATTGGATCTGCTGTAATCAGTAAGTCAAATTCGCCATTTTGCAATAACTCATGTGGATTCGCTTCAAATCCTGATGCGAAGTCTAAATCGACATCTGGATATTGAATACGATACTGATTTAATAGTGGCATAAGCCAATCGAAACAACTATGGCATTCAGAAGAAAATGTGATTCGACCTGTTTGACCATGCAGAATTCTACTGATATCAGCTTGTGCGATTTGTACTTGTGGCAAAATCTCATCTGCTAGTTTTAGTAGACGTTGACCAACATTAGAAAAAGTAATAGGCCGAGTCTTGCGGTTCACGACCTCAACCCCCATCCACTGATCAAGCTCACGTAGCTGATGAGATACCGCTGAAGGTGTAATGCAAAGATCGCTCGCAGCTGCGACTAAAGAACCATGTTCTCTTAAAGCTGAAAGCATTTTTAAGTGTTTTAATTCGATCATCTTGGGAGAAACTCAAATCATTGTCCTTGTAAGGATACATTAAAAGCAAAGATTAAAAGCCCACATGAAGCAGGCTATTTAACATGATGAATGATCATTGCTTAATATCAAATGAATCCTTTCACAAGGAAAAAGCATCCAACAATGACCAATAAAACGGCAAAGCATTTCTTCAACATTACTGGCGATAAGGCATGTGCAGCCTTCGCACCAAATTTTGCAGTGATGAAACTCATGATACTGATGCCAATGAAGGCATAAATATGAACATAACCAATAGTATTCGGCACATTGATTTCAGCATTCATGCCAAAAATCATAAATCCTAATGCACCTGCAACCGCAATCGGTAACCCACACGCCGCAGATGTTCCAACAGCCTTCTGCATGACCACACCATAGCGATTCAAATATGGAACCGTCAGACTTCCACCACCAATACCAAAGATTGCTGATGCGACCCCAATCACACTACCTGCAGCAACTTGTTGACCTGATGAGGGTAACGTTTTCGTTGGGTCAATTGCTTTTTTGGCACCTGTAAACATCGTATATGCGACCCAAATCAGAAATAAGCCAACAATGATTTGTAGATGTAATCCTGATATCAAACCAGCAATACCTGCCCCAAAAAAACAACCAATTGCCATAGGTGGCGCTAGATTTTTAAAAACAGGCCAAATCACAGCACCAGTTTTATGATGCGCCATCAATGAGCTAATCGAGGTTACAACAATGGTTGCCAAAGATGTACCTAATGCGAGGTGCATAACCACATCGGGGTCATAGCCCATTTGGGTAAAGACAATAAAAAGCAGTGGTACAATAATCGTACCACCGCCGACACCAAACAGCCCTGCTGCAAAACCAGCAAAAGCACCGATGATTAAAAAGGTTATAAGTTCCACAATAGACTAACTTTTAAAAAGATGAAGGAATTAAGGCATTGGGTTAAACGTGTTCCAATTGACCCACTTGATGATAAGCACGGTTAAAATACACCAGACTTTCTTCTTGATCGCTTTGTTGAACTTGAAGCACACGACACATGAAAACACTGTGTGTACCGACTTGCTGAATATCTTGAATCTCACAGTCAAAACTGACCAAGGCATCTTTCAAAATAGGTGAACCAGTTTCCATCGTACTCCAATCACCGAGTTTGAAACGATCTTCTGAGCTGAATTTACTTGAAGCAAAAGCATTTGAAAGCTGTTCATGCTGAGTACTTAGTACGTTTACAGCCAAGACTTTATTTTCAACAAAATGGGCATGTGAACGGGAGGATTGATTCATACAGACTAATAACATTGGCGGTGTATCCGTCACGCTACATACGGCAGATGCAGTAAATCCATGCATACCTGTTTCACCCGAAGTCGTAATAACATTCACTGCTGTGGTGAGTAAAGACATTGCATTTCTAAAGTCTGTTGCTTCAATCATCTCTTTCATCTCAAATGTACATATCACGTGCTCGTGCATAAAGCTGGACAAATGACCTTGCGATGATTTGTTCTGCTTCGCACGAGACTACGTTTGATTAAGCTTCTAGCTCTTTACGAACAATGGCAGCACCTGCGCTTAAAGCTTCAAGTTTGCCACGTGCCACTTGGCGAGATAGCGGTGTCATACCACAGTTAGTTGAAGGATACAGTTTATCTGCATCAACAAATTTCAATGCTTTGCGTAGCGTATTTGCTACTTCCTCTGCAGTTTCCACTTGAGTGGTTGCCACATCAATTGCACCCACCATCACTTTCTTACCATGGATCAATTCGATTAAATCCATTGGTACACGTGAGTTTTGACATTCAAGTGAAATAATATCGAGCTTAGATTGTTGTAGTTTCGGGAATGACTCTTCGTATTGACGCCATTCATTACCTAAAGTTTGTTTCCAATCTGTATTGGCTTTAATGCCGTAACCATAGCAAATATGAACGGCTGTTTCACACTTTAGACCTTCAAGTGCACGTTCTAAGGTTGGTACACCCCAGTCATTCACTTCATCAAAGAATACGTTAAACGCAGGTTCATCAAATTGAATAATGTCTACGCCTGCTGCTTCAAGTTCTAAAGCTTCTTGGTTCAAAATTTTGGCAAATTCCCAAGCCAGTTTTTCACGGCTCTTGTAGTGTCCGTCAAAAAGTGTATCAATCATGGTCATTGGACCAGGCAACGCCCATTTAATTGGCTGACTGGTTTGGCTGCGTAAAAATTTCGCATCGTCTACAAACACTGCTTTTTTACGAGAAACTTCACCCACAACTGAAGGTACACTTGCATCATAACGATTACGAATACGCATGGTTTCACGCTTTTCGAAATCTACACCTTCAAGATGTTCAATAAACGTGGTTACAAAGTGCTGACGGGTTTGCTCACCGTCACTTACGATATCAATACCTGCAGTGACTTGCTCATGTAATGATAATTTCAAAGCATCACGTTTAGCTTCTAATAATTCTTCGCCTTCAAGCTTCCATGCAGACCATAATTTTTCAGGTTCAGCTAACCAAGACGGTTTTGGCAAGCTACCCGCAGTTGAAGTTGGGAGTAAAAGTTTCGGTTGTGTAAGCGCCATGTCTAATCTTCTTTCTCTAAAATTCGTCAGTCTGTGTGTCAATTCGATGTCTTAAGCAGCTGTTTCGACCTTAAAGTTTGCTGCCCATTCATTTAAAATATCTTGATATGGTTTGATGAAGTTTTCTTCTGTCCATTTACCTTGCTTAACCGCTAACTCAGCACGTTCAACACGGTCATAAACGATACGTGTCAGTGAGTAATCGCCATAGCTCAAGCTTGGTTGATACTCCACACCTGCCGGAGAGTTGGTGTTGTAAATTTCAGGACGATAAATTTTTTGGAAGCTTTCCATGGTTGCAATCGCGCTGATCAATTCAAAATCAGTATAATCACGGACTAAGTCGCCAGCGAAATAGAATGCTAATGGTGCATTACCACCTTCTGGTTTGAAGTAACGTACACGTAAGCCCATTTTGGCGAAATATTCATCGGTACGTGAATATTCATCATTGGTATATTCCTCACCTAAAATAGGATGTACGTTTGCCGTACGGTAATAGGTTTTAGAGGTTGAAACACTTAAACAAATCACAGGTGGCTTGGTAAATTCTGCCTTAAATACATCTGAATTCACCAAATGTTGATACAATTTACCATGTAGATCTCCAAAATCTTCAGGTTTTTCACCTACACCACAACCCAATTGAGGCAATACTACGCTGAAGTCGTAATCACGCACATAAGATGAGAAGCTATTGCCGATCATGCCTTCAATACGCTCCCCTGTTTTATGGTCAATCACTACACTTTTCAGTGTTTCAATAAATGGGAAAGTTTGACCATTACCTTCGATATCAATTTCAGCAGAAATGATGTCAATCTCAAGTGAATAGCGATCACCTTTCGGGTTATCAACGGTTGCCAAGCTATTAAAACGGTTGTTGATCATCGCAAGGGTACGACGCAAGTTTTCTTCACGGCTTTCCCCACGTGCCAAATTGGCAAAGTTTGTGGTTAAACGTGTGCTTTCTGCTGGTGTATAATTCTCATCAAAACGGATACGTTTAATTGAACACTCAAATGCTGTACTCATGGAGATTGCCACCTAAAAATTTTATAAAAAGCTAAATTTCTGAATGGCTATATTTAAACGTGAATAAGAAAGTGAGTAAAACGATATAAATTCAGCTTAAGATGAGAAATACTCATCTTAATAAATTAAAGATTCTGAGGATTTTTAGTTATTCAGTAAGTTAAGCGGCTATCTAAAATCTTTATCTGAAATTGATAATGTTTTTTGCAACTCTACCAAAGATAATAAATCTCCAACTATCAAGTATGTGTAAAGGCTTTGTTGCACAAAGATTTGAAATGCAAAGCGCCCCTAATTGAGCCAAATTTAAGGCGTAACTTGGGTAAGTGGTCGACCTAATTCCGTAAATCTGTTGAGGACTGCTACACGTGCATGAATTTCATTCACCTGACTAGGAAAGCTTCTTGCCATTAATTTATCTCCTAATAATTTGATGCAATGCATCTTAGTTTCAACCAAACTTCGACGATGATAGCCTGACCATTTTTTCCATAGTGTCCTGCCTAAACGTTTAATTGTTCGAAGTAAGTCATTTCGCTCTAGCGAGCTACTCTTTGTATCTTTCCATGGTTTCGCATTTTTTCTAGGTGGAATCACTGCAGGCCCTTGCCGATCTGCAATGACCTGACGGCATTGCTTGGTGCCATAAGCTCCATCGGTATAAACAGAGTCAATCTGCTCATCTTGTGGAATCTGATTACGTAAATCATCAAGCACCTGTGAATCACTGACATTATTGGTTGTGAGCTCAATAGCGCGTATTTGAGGGGTTTTAGCATCTATACCAATTGTAGTTTACGCCATTGGCGACGACATTCAGGTCCATGTTTCTTGCGCTTACACTCGCCCTCACCTAGAAACTTCATGCCTGTAGAGTCCATGAGTAGATGTAGCCCATCACGACTTTTCTGATAGCTTATCGCAATATCAATATGCTTTTATCTTCTACAAAGCGTGGTGTAATCTGGTGCTATCCAATTTAATCCGCAAAGTTTAATCAGACTTTGCACAAAGCCAGTGACCATACGTAAAGACAGACGAAATAAGGATTTAATCATTAAGCAGCATTGGATGGCTGCGTCGGAGTAGGTTTGATTTCGCCCTTGTTTGCCTTTTGATGGCGCATACCATTGCGTAGCAGGATCAAACCAAATGGCAATATTTCCGCGACTCATGAGTGCTCGGTTATATGCGGGCCAATTGGTTGTGCGGTAGATTTTGTGTGTAGGCTTCTTCATTTGAAAATTATATCGCTGAAAAAGCCTTTACAGATAGGTTTGTGCAACAAAGCCGTTCTTATTAAATTTCAATTAGTGAATTTCTTTCATCTTAACCTTAGAAAATATCAGTATATCAAATCCTTACTATCTAATTAAATCGTTAAAATATAGGGTTTAGATTTAAACCCATATAACTATGTCAAACAAACTTGAACGTCAGAAATTGACTCTCCCAGCAGGTCATGACAAGCTTCTGCTTCACTCCTGCTGTGCACCATGCTCGGGTGAAGTGATGGAAACCCTAATTGAATCAGGCATCGACTTTTCGATCTTTTTTTATAATCCCAATATTCACCCTGTCAAGGAATATGAAATCCGTAAGGAAGAAAATATTCGCTTTGCAGAAAAACATAATATTCCTTTTATTGACTGTGATTACGATACAGACAATTGGTTTGCACGTGCCAAAGGCATGGAAAATGAGCCAGAGAAAGGTATTCGCTGTACCATGTGTTTTGATATGCGCTTTGAACGGACTGCCCTTTATGCAGCTGAAAATGGCTTCAGCCTAATTAGTAGCTCATTGGGTATTTCTCGTTGGAAAGATATGAAGCAAATCAATGATTGTGGGCATCGTTCTGCTTCACATTATGAAGGTATCACCTATTGGGACTACAACTGGCGTAAAAATGGTGGTGCTGTTCGTATGCTTGAAATCAGCAAGAAGGAAGAATTCTACCAACAAGAATATTGTGGCTGTGTATACTCCTTACGTGATACCAACCGTTGGCGTATGAGCCAAGGTCGTGATCGCATCAAATTGGGCGTGAAATTTTATTCGAATGCCATGGATGATGAAAGCTAAGCTTCAGTCGCCAGATACCAATTTTTCCAGGAACTGGTTCCACGGACTTCAATGGGTACAGTTGGAATCAGTTTTTCTTTTAGAACGTCAGTCTGTCCCACGGCTTTGGCAAGTCGGGCTTTCACAGAATGAATGCATTCACGATCTCCAAACTCACAGCGATCCAATGTCGTACCACCACAAGGACCATTCGCCAATCCTTTGGGACAAGTTTCAGGGCAAATATATAAAGTATCTCCTAACCTACATTGACCACAACTTTCACAACCCACGACCCCTTGCTTAGAGATAAATTCAGTTTTTAACAATGCTTTTGCTGCAGGCGTATTTTCCCAGAATGAGGCTTTAAAAATAAAATGCCCCACACCTTTGGCAATTTTGGACTCAAATAGAGCCTTGTGCATGAAATGCAATTGCTGATATTTAATAAGCTGGCTAGAGGATGGTTGGCGGGAATAATAAGCTAATTGTGGCACGAGTTCCTTTTTAGTCTCCACTTGCCACAGTGCATTCCAGAGTGCTTCGAGTTCCTGTAAACCATAATGTCGATATTGTTCAATATATTTTTCTAAAAGCTTTTGCTCTTCAGGCTTATGGCATGCTGAAAGATGCACACCTGCAAAACCCAAATACTTACACATCAATATTTGTATAGCACAACGTTTATAAGCATTCTCAGTTCGTCCATCCTGTTTTTCCTGAGCCAACACTCGTAACATGTGGGGTGTAATCACAATTCCTGCGATCTTATGTTTCATCATAAAATTGGCACGTGCCAAACTAAGTGGCATAACACAAGCAAGTATATTTTGTGGGTATCGATGACGATTTAAAAAAGCCTTGGCTTGTTTTAAAGCCTCCATATCGTAACCCAACTGGGTAACGATAAAGTCTGCTCCTGCTTTAATCTTTTTGTGAAGTTTTAAATATTGTGCATCACGTTCAGCTTCAGCATATTTAAAGGGATTAAAAGCTACACCAATGTGAAATCCACCATAACACTTTGCGGCCATGACCGCATTTACAGACTCTAAATATCGGGTGCGATTCGTTCCATCTTGACCATTTGTATGCCCTTTTAACTTATCACCTGTGAGAAGCAGTAAATTTTTCTGTCCCGAAGCTTGAGTTGATTTTAAGAAGGTCTCAAAATCAGTAATATCCCGACCTTTCCCTGAATAATGGATGATTTTTTCCACTGATGAAGGAAATGTCTTCGCACATTCAAGTGGTGCCAAATCACTATCGGCATGCACTCGATCTGCCAAAGTGATCGCACATGGAAATTCTGCTAAAGACATTGGTACGGCAATGCCCTTAGCAGAACTTAAATATTCCAACAAAATACAAAACTGATTGTGCTTAAAATGGGAAGCAAGCTGTGACATAAAATAAAGTTCAAATAAAAATGATTAAAGCAGGTCGCTATTATATTCGACCTAACAGAATCAGCCCGATTAATCTTAAACAGGCTGATATAGAAAATTTTAGTCAACCATTATGCAATGAATCTATTCACTACATTCAAACAGGCAACTTTCTCATTAGATTCTCGCTCTAATGTGAAATGAAATGCCTATTTTTCAAGAATATTTTGATACGGCTTAATGAAGTTCTCTTCTGTCCATTTACCTTGCTTAAGATTCAATTGAACACGTTCAGCACCGTCATAAACTTTACGAGTTAAGAGGAATCATTATTGTGAACAGACTATTTCTCTAAGTTGATTCATCACAATATGTAATTTATAGCCATAGAACCGACCCATTGAGCTTTTACCACGAGATGCAATTTTAGATAATGATTTATGGCGGTGAATAGGTTTGTGCAACAAAGCCTATTCTAATTAAAACTTGGATTTCATAACCATTAATTTACAGTACAACTATCAATAAAATCGCCCCACCATTGCATCATTTCCATACGCTGATTAAAATATTCTGCATGATTATAACTCGCACGGGTTTTATTCTTATCAATATGAGATAGCTGTGCTTCAATCCAATTTGATTGAAATAAACCGGATTCATTTAATATGGTACTAAATGTTGAGCGCAAACCATGAGATGATAGTTCATTTTTAGTATATCCCATCTTTCTAATAATTAAGTTCAGGGTATTAAAATGAATGGGTTTATTATTATTTCTTGGACTGGAAAAAACATATTTGTCTCCATGAGACCAGATTAGTGCAGATCTTACAACTTCAAGTGCTTGATCAGATAGTGGAACTAAAAATTCAGGAATATCATGACCTAAAATAACTTTTCTTCTATATTGTTTAATATGTAAGGCTGGTATTTTCCATATTTTTTTATCCAGATCGAAGTGATGCGGTTCACAAAGCAGTAATTCTCCACCTCGTACGCCTGTATATAACTTAAATAATAGGGCTTTTTTAATAATAGGATCTGTATTAACCTGCTTTAATCTAGCTAAAAAGCTAGATAGTTCATCTGAGTTTAAATACGGATAATTTTTTTTAATTTTATTATTGATTAATATTTTATGAAGACCATGGGCAATATTATATTCACAATAACCCATTGCTACAGCATAATCATAAATCTGATTTAAATAACTATAGGCTTTCTTTACAGGTTCTTTTACATTTCTAGATTCTATATTTTTAATAATCTTAACTAGATCATATCTTTTAATTTCAATAAATGGCATTAGTCCAATATTTGGATAAACATCCTGATCTAAACATTTTTTTGCGAGCTGAATTACACCGCATCGTGGTTCATCTTCAAAGGAATTTTTAATTTTAAATTCTAACCACTCTTCACAAATATCCTGAAAAGTTTTGATGTATTTTTTATGCGGTGGTTTATTTTCATAATTATTAAATTTATATTCATCCCGGACTGATCTGGCCTCTTTCAAGGACATTACAGGATATTCACCCAACTTCATGCGAGGACGTTTATTTGTCCCTGCAAGTGAATAGCGGTAACTCCAAGATTTACGTCCGTTTGGTTCTACCTTCAAACTTAAGCCGTCATCATCTGCCAGAAAATAGATTTTTTCCTTTGGTTTAGCTTGACGTACCTTAATTTCAGTAAGACTCATGAATTTTTAACCTAACCACAAATGGCACTGCTCAATTCAATTATAGCAAATTTAAGCGATATTCATATG
This sequence comes from Acinetobacter sp. VT 511, assembly GCF_001077515.1. Lineage (NCBI taxonomy): Bacteria > Pseudomonadati > Pseudomonadota > Gammaproteobacteria > Moraxellales > Moraxellaceae > Acinetobacter > Acinetobacter sp. VT 511. The sequence continues at coordinate 134,797 of NZ_LFRE01000061.1, forward strand.
ATGCGTATCATACGCATCACATATTTTTATAAGTAATTGTTAAATAAAATTTATATTTAGATTGGTTATTCCCCAGTAACCAATTAATTAACCATTGATTTTGCAAGTCTTAAATTGGCATGTTGAATCCGTTCATTTGAGGGGTCGTATTGCTTTTGGACTTCATCTGAGAAAGGAGTTTCTTCACATAATTCAAAGTACCTTTCCATCGGTGTTTTACCTTTCAAAGCCGAATGTGGTCTCATCCAGTTATAGTAATTCTGCCAGTTTGCTCTGAATTTCCTCTGAGTCGATATCTACAGTAGCGTAGAACTCAGATTTATCAGTCTTTTGTGAGCGCTCTACCTTGCCATTCAGATGAGGTGAACCCGGTTTATTTGGCCTAAATTTGATTCCATACTGCATCATTTTTTCTGTACTTTTTCAGCAAAGAATTCTCGCCCTCGATCGGTCTGTATTCGCTGTATGAGAAAAGGCATTTCTTCAATTACACAGTTAAAAAGTCGAGCGTATTCGCGCTGTTCGGCGTTTATATATCCTTAAAACGCGATATCGTGTGCAGTCATCGATAGATGTGTACTGATATAGTCCAGGACCCAGTTTACAGGTATCCATTTGAATTCTATCGCCTGGTAATGGACGTTCATAACAAATGTAATCTACTTTACGACGGAATTTTTTAATCGGTTTGACTTAATGGGTGGATAGTACTTTATGGATAGTCGCCAAGGACAACGAGACTCCGTGCAGCTCATTAATTCGGTTTGCAAACGTCGAGCACCAAGATTTCTAGCTGAGCGCATTTCCAATATTAAAGCTTCTAGCTCAGCATTGATTTTAGTATTTGGCGATTTTAAGGGACATTTACTATGACTACTTAATCCATCAATACCTTGTTCAGAATATCGTTTCCACCACTTGCGTAAAGTTGGTCTAGAAATGCCACATCTCCGACAAACCAGGCCAGCATTATTGGTCTCTTCAAATAATTTAACCCATACGAGTCTTTGTTGAATTTCTCTGTTCATAGACACCCATTATATTGAAGTGATGTCTATGAATCACACAGATTATCATAAGGCTTTTGAAACTGTCGCACCTCATGTTTGAATTCACCCATTAACAGAGTGCGAATTAGTCCTTGATCATGTTTGACCACATTTCAAGAAATAGTGTCCAACTTTCGGTATGCAGATTATGGTGTGGGGTTTTCTTAAAGTTTAAACCTTATTATTTTACTTCAGTAATGCTGATTGGCTGGTCTTTTACAAATTCAACAACCCCTTCACCACGTTTAAAGTGAATTGAAACTCCATTATTATTAGCTAAACGAATACCACTACCAGCAACTGTTTGCTTTAAACGATATACCATGCCTGAGTTATCAGTCATTAAAGCAGTTTCAAAGTTATCCGATGATTTCAGAAAAATTAATAAACCATTCGGACCAGAAAATTTAAGGACCTGCGTATCAGCTGAAGTATTGCTTGTAGCCTTATCTTGTAAAGTTTCAGTCTTTGGACTCGAAGTACACCCAGTCATTGCTAAAACTAACAAAGTTAAACTTAAAAAATATTTCATTTAACTACCTTTTTTATATGTAAATCATAGGTATATTTATACTAATTGTTATAATTTAACAATAAAACAAATATTACTTTTTTTTACATAAAAAAGCCATAAATTGCATTTTGAACCTTACCGGGTTTGTCGGAGATTTTTTTATTTAAGTTAGGCCACCTGACCTAAAGGGTTAATCTTATCATAGTACATTGCTTCAAACTCAAAAGGCGATACATAACCCAGTGCACTGTGTACATGCTTTTTATTAAACCAATCTACTCAATTTAATGTCGCAAGTTGTACATCTGCTAAACTTTGCCAATCTGCTTTTAAATATTCAATCATCTCTGTTTTGCATAAGCCATTCACTGTTTCAGCCAAAGCATTATCGTATGAGTCCCCGTTGTACCTATTGATGCTCGTAAATTTTCTGCTCCTAAACGATTGGTATAGCGAATCGAAAGATATTGCACACCCCTGTCGGAATGATGAATCACATTCCTTGGCATACCTCAATCGTGTAATGCTTGCTCCAGTGCATCGAGCACCATATTTGTATTCATACGTGTTGATACTTTCCATCCAACAATTGCTCGTGAGAACACATCAATAATAAAGGCGGTTTAGACCCAGCCTGAATTTGTTTGAATATACGTAAAGTCATTCACCTGAGATACCGTCTTGGTAGTCAATCAATAATTGAACCGCTCTATCTCTGATTTCAGGGGTATATTTTACTTTTTTCATTAGAACACTACGCTTCGCTACGTCTTGCGAAGCAATGCTTCTCATCTCAGGAAAGTTGGTCTCCGACAAACCCGGTACGGTTCACAATGAGATTCATGCACGTGTAGCAGTCCTTAACAGATTTACAGAATTAGGTCGACCACTTACCGAAGTTACGTCTTAAATTTGGCTCAATTAGGGGCGCTTTGCCTTTCAAATATTTGTGCAATAAAGCCGTTGGAAAGTAACCTTGAAACAAGTTATAAGCTTCTTTTTCATAAATTACTGAGTATTTGTATAAATATTCAACATCTGATTTTTTTTAGACCAGATAGTGAATTAAAATAAAAACTAATAAACAAGAACAAACATCATTGGTATTTATATTTTAATTATGTTCATTTACAATAAAAATTACTAAGTCAATACATATTTAGTCTAAAATATCCATCAATCAAAAATGTGTGATAGCTTCGAACGTTAATCTTTGCATACTTGTAATTTTGAGTATTACTTCAATTCTCTAAGCTAATTCTTTACAAGTGTTCCTATCACCATAATTGTTATTCTTGTCTTCGCTATAAAGCGATCCAAACCTGCCCTCCATGGTCATAATCGCATGAACAAATTTTTAAAATACCTATTGGTATTCATCGTTCTGCTTATTATTGCAGCACTAATCTTCTTATTTAGACCTATCGCGTCTAAGAAAATTCAAAACACCAGCAATGAGCCTGTCGTTGACGCAGTCTTAGTTGGTGGTGGCATCATGAGTGCAACCCTAGGCACATATCTTAGTGAACTTGAGCCAAACTGGCAAATTCGCATGTATGAACGCCTAGACAAAGTTGCACAAGAAAGCTCTAACGGCTTCAATAATGCAGGCACAGGTCACTCTGGCTTTATGGAAATGAACTACACCTCTGAAAAAGATGGGAAAATGGACATTACCAAAGCTGTAAAAGTAGCTGAACAATTTGAAGTTGCAAAACAGTTCTGGTCTTATCAAGTCAAAGAAGGTGTTTTGGGACGACCAAATAGTTTCATCAACCCTGTACCGCACATTGCTTTCGTTTGGGGCGATAACGTGAATTTCCTCGAAAAACGTTACGCTGCAATGGTTAAAAACCCAATGTTTTATGGCATGAAATTCTCTGAGAATCCTGCTGAAATTAAACAATGGGCACCATTGGTGATGAATGGCCGTGATGCTGCACAAAAAGTAGCTGCAACACGCATGGATGTAGGTTCGGATGTGAACTATGGTTCGATCACCACTCAATTGGTCGATCACCTTAAAAAACAATCTAATTTTCAGTTACAAACATCGACTGAAGTGACTGGCATTAGCCAAAACGATGATAAAACGTGGACTGTTGCATTTAAAAACCTCACTACAGGGAAAACAGATCACGTGAAAACGCGCTTTGTCTTTATTGGTGCAGGCGGTGCAGCGGTTAAACTTTTACAAATGACAGGCTTACCAGAAGCGAAGCAATATGCTGGCTTCCCTGTAGGTGGCGTGTTCTTAATGACCGACAACCCAAAAGTCACTGAAGGCCATACTGCAAAAGTTTATGGTCGTGCTGAATTAGGCGCACCGCCAATGTCTGTTCCACATATTGATACACGTTATATCGACGGTAAAAAATATGTGTTGTTTGGTCCATTTGCAACTTATTCAAACAAGTTCTTAAAACAAGGTTCTCAGCTTGATTTATTGAAATCAACCACTAAGAACAACGTTTTACCAATGACCGCTGTGGGTATGGAAAATCTTGATTTGGTGAAATACTTAGTTAGCCAAGTCATGATGACCGATGAAGACCGTTTTAATGAGTTGAAAAAATACTATCCTGATGCAAAACCAGAAGACTGGCGCATGAATCAAGGTGGTCAACGTGTTCAAATCATTAAGAAAGAACCAGGCAAACCTGCAAGCTTGCAATTTGGTACCGAGATTTTTGCGTCACAAGATGGTGCTGTGACTGCCCTATTAGGTGCGTCTCCTGGTGCTTCAACTTCCCCTTATATTATGTTGAGCTTGCTTGAAAAAGCATTCCCTCAGCAAGTAGCAGGTAAATGGAATCCGAAATTACATGAAATTGTAAAATCGTACCAACAAGAACTCAGCACTAATCCTGTGCTTCTTGACCAAGTTCGCCAATACACCAGCACAACCCTTGGTTTGAAATATACACCTATGGCTAAAGCTGCAAATGACGAAACTATTGCGGTAGCAAAAGCACAGTAATCTGCTTTAAACCCTAAAAAGGATGGACTTTGCGCCATCCTTTTTTAATTCATATTTGAAACTATTCTGTTTATGTCGCTTTTCCATTCCGATGCTTTTTTGGCTTTTCGTTCACGTGATTTTTCACTTCTGAGTGTCAATCAGTTGTGCTTAATTCTAACCATCATGATTCAAGAAGTCGTCATTGCCTATAGTATCTATCAACTCACTCAAAATCCACTCAGCCTTGGCATGATTGCCTTAATTGAGTTACTCCCCTTTATTTGCCTCTCCCTGATCAGTGGCGACTGGGCTGATCGCTATAACCGACAAAAAATTGTGCAGTGGAGTTTTAGCTGTAGCACTTTAATTCCATTATTATTTATTGTTCTTTTTTCTCAGTACCAACAACAGCACATTCAACAAAATACACTTTTATGCGGCATTTATAGCCTCATCTTTTGCTTAGGCATACTTAGAGGCATTTACAGCCCATCATTTAATTCATTACGCCCTTTTCTAACCCCCGAGTCAGCCTATAGCAATGCAGCCACATGGACCGCGCTCATTTGGCAAATAGGCGGCATTTTAGCGCCTTTATGCGCAGGACTTTTACTCGGCCAACTTGGGCTTGAAAAAACCCTCTTTATTGTTTTTTTCTTGTGTTGCGTGGGTAGCATCTGCTTATTCGGATTAAGTCCTCGTCAATTCCCTAGCCCCCATAAACAGCATTTAAGCAAAAGTTTGAAAGAAGCCTATTTGTTTATTTTTAAACATCCACTAATGTTTTGGAGTATGTTGCTGGATCTCAGCGCCATGCTTTTTTGTAGTGTCATTATCTTACTGCCTATTTTTGCACACGATATCCTGCATCTTGGTGTTGAAGGCTTAGGTATACTCAGAGCTGCACCAGCTATTGGCGCCTGTATCATGATGTTGATGTTGACCTGTTATTCTCCGATGCAAAATGCATGGAGAAATATGCTCTATAGTAGTTTTGCAATTGCTTTGTGTACTTTAGCCTTTGCACTATCCTCCCATGTTTGGCTCTCAGTCTTCTTCCTTGTTTTAATCGGTGCCTTTGATAGCATCAGCATGGTCATTCGACAAACTTTATTACAGCAACTCCCCCCAAAAGCACTATTAGGGCGTGTAGCGGCTTTAAATGGCATATTAGTCACTTCAGGCAATCAGCTCGGTGCCCTACACATGAGCCTGATGACGCGCTATTTTTCTGTGGTGCCAGCAGTACTTATTGGAGGGACGCTGTGTTTAATAATCTGTGGTCTAAGCTTTACTCGTACGCGACATTTATTCAAGCCATCTCCAACACTAAAAAAACATGCCACAGTGGCAAAAAGTGAATAGCATGTTAAGCTTCAAATCTTCTTTTAATATGATGTGAGTTTTCAATAGAGCAAATTATGAAACAGATTTTCCCCTTTTCACATATTCTCTATACCAAACTCTATTCTTTCGTACTATCAGTGTTGTTGGCTTATTGCCTATTCAATGCAATTTATACGTTCATTATTGGTGGAACTGGTTTTTATTTATTTGCAACTTTTATTTTAGCTTTTCAATGTAATTTCGCGTTACGCACTTCTCTCCATGACCGTATTTACACCAGTTTAGGGATAGTTTTGCTTATTATTGGGTTATTGTATACACATGGAATTCACTTTCTAAACCATTTAAAAACAATTGTATTGGTTCCTGCTTTAATTTTAACTGCCTTTGGAATAGATAATTTATATAGAAAGCCAAATAGACTTAGTTGTCTTAAAGTTGGACTGATCCTCGGCCTATTGCTATTAGCTTATATTCAATATTATGATTTAGTAGAACTGCAAAATTATTATGACTCTTTACATAATGATGAGACTTGGCAGCAATTTGGCGCATTATAACAGCTAGCACAAAAAAATTTGGTGGGTGAAAAATTTACAATCCTAATTCTGATTTATCATGTTATTACATAGGAAAACTGCCTTTAAAAGACGGGTCTTGCTAGTCTAGAATTGCAGACGAAAGGGAATAAAATGCCTGTATATCCGATTCTAGAAATTGATCATTTTCAGCATCATAAACAAAAGATTTTTCTTCTAATAAGTATTGGCCATCTTGCTCATTAAGAAAATTTTAAAGTTATTTGCTTGATCAGGGAAAATTTGTTCTCTGTCAAAAAAAGATCATAACAATCTCGAACGGCTTTGTTGCGCAAAGCTGTTCTTAAGGACTTTTTCAGCAATATAATTTTCAAATGAAGAAGCATACACATAAAATTTACCGCACAACCAATTGGTTCGCATATAACCGAGCACGCATTCATCGCGGAAATATTGCCATTTGGTTTGATCCAGCTACGCAATGGTATGCCCCATCAAAAGGCAAACAAGGGCGAATCAAACCTACTCCGACGCAGCCATCCAATGCTGCTTAATGATTAAATCCTTATTCCGTCTGTCTTTACGTATGGTCACTGGCTTTATGCAAAGTCTGATTAAACTTTGCGGCTGAGCAGCCCCGAATATCAGTGATATTCGTACAGTACGCTTTGTAGAAGACAAAAGCATATTGATATTGCAATCTTGGAGAATATTCTCCAGAGCTTGATAATAATGGTATTTATATTTTACCTGCTTCAGGTGAGTATGAAATTAGAGTATTACAACCTAGATCACAGGCAAGAAAAGATAAAAAACCTCAATACTGGATGAGTATTAACATTAAATAAAAGACCTCTTGCGAAAGTATCGTTTTACCTAATTTTTGAATTGGCTAAAACCTTATTAAATGTAGCTTTATGCTTTTTAAATTCTGACTAACGCAAGAAGTCTAAAGACTTGCTAGATTCTTTTAAGCTTTTATACAAGGGTTCAAAAACTATTGCCAGTTAAGCGGGGCGTGATTTTTACGCAGATGTGTTTATGTTAGTAAAATGATATAGATTACTTGTTTAATACCCCGAGGAATAATTTAATCTTGCTGTGCGTTTGTCACTTTTCTTTCAAAAGTTGATTATATCTTTCAACGTAACCGTCGTGATATTCAAGCCCTTTTGATAGGAATTTGCAGTGAAAGAATAGGCGAAACTTATCTTAAATAATGGTAATTCCTTATCTTTAAAATAGAGAACGCCCGATGAAATTCATTAGGCGTTTACTTTAAATAAGTGTCAGCTTATTTTATAACCAGATGTACTTGTCAATCATGATTCTTTTTCTCAATTGCCTTAAAAAAACAATCTTGCTATTTTTGACTTTTCACACCATTTTGTTCAATTTGTACTGCGGCTTGCCAGCTAGGTAGTTGGCTTAAACCTGCTGCGTAACGTTGGATATGGGGATAATTTTCACCTTGTCCCATATGATAAACTAAAGCATGTAGTCCAAAGCCCATCATGAAGTCAGCACCGGTTAAACGGTCTGCCACTAGAAATTCTTTATCTTTTAAATATTCATTTAAATGGCCAAATACTTTATCGAACTCAACTTGAGTATAATTTTCTAGAAATACCAACTTCGTGCCCTGCTTGGTTTCTATCGTATTAAACGTTTTTAACAAAAATGGCAGCATGGCAGAGCTTTCTGAGAAATGAATCCACTGTAGATAATCGACATAGGTAGATTCATCCATATCTGGTGCTAAATGCGGCGCAAGTTTCTGAATTAATAACTCAACGATTGCGCCTGACTCTGCAATAACTTTGCCATCCCATTCCAATACTGGAGATTTCCCTAAAGGGTGAATGGTTTTTAAAGAGTCAGGGGCCAAATGCGTGCTTGAGTCACGATAATAGCGTTTCAGCTCATAGGGCTGCTTGATTTCTTCAAGTAACCACAAAATACGAAAAGAACGTGATTGATCTAAATGATGTAGTGTGATCATGATAATTCCTATTTTTTTAAATTTTTACAACCACTTTGCCAAAGTTTTCGCCTTTCAACATACCATTGAAAGCATTGATCGTGTTATCTAAACCTTGCACCATATGCTCTTTATATTTGATTTTTCCGTCTTTCAACCATTCAGACATTTGCTGATAGAATTCCGGATACTGACTGCCATAATCATCAAAAATAATAAAGCCTTGCATGCGAATACGCTTTTTTAAAAGGGTGGAAATAAAGCCCGGTAAACGGTCTGGCCCTTGTGCTTGCTCGGTAGCGTTATACTGGGAAACCACACCACATACCGGTACACGTGCTGCAGAGTTAAGCAATGGCCATACCGCATCAAACACTTTACCCCCTACATTCTCATAATAAATATCAATACCGTTGGGAACTGCTTGTTGTAATTGTTCTGCAAAATTTTCATCATGATGATTGATACAAGCATCGAAGCCAAGCTCTTCTACTGCATAACGACATTTTTCAGGCCCACCTGCGATGCCAACCACGCGACAACCTTTAATTTTGCCAATCTGTCCAACCGTAGCACCAACAGGTCCCGTTGCAGCTGCAACGACTAAAGTTTCACCGGCTTTAGGCTGACCAATGTCCAACAGCCCCATATAAGCAGTAAATCCTGGCATTCCCAAAATACCCAATGCCCAAGATGGATGTTCAGGTTGCATACCTAAGCTTTGACATGCAGTCCCATTAGAAATTGCGTAGCCCTGCCAGCCATTTCCTGAAAGAACCCACTCGCCTTCTTTGAATTTTGGGTTTTTAGAGGCTACCACTTGACTGACTGTTCCACCGACCATCACTTCGCCAATTTCAACCGGTGCTGCATATGAAGGAGCATCACTCATGCGACCACGCATATAAGGATCGAGTGACAGGTAAATGGTCTTTAACAACATTTCGCCTTGTTTAAGTTCATTGAGCTCAACTTGCTCAATACGAAAATCGCTGTGTTTTGGCTCACCGACTGGCCTTTGAGCTAAAATGATACGTTGATTAATAACTGTTTTCACACATATAACTCCATGTTTTATTTAGAAGTATTTCTATTCACAATCAAAAATTATGATTAAAATTTCTTTACATCCATTGTAAATGAGTTATAATAAAAAACAATACGACCGGTCTATTTTTTTACAATAGAGTAAATAATTAATATGAAGCCTACTCCTATTAAAAAGTCTGAAGCGAAGCGCTTACACATTCTTAATACCAGTTCAGACCTGATTTTGCATAAAGGTTTTACTGGTGTAGGATTACAGGAAATTTTACAGAGCTGTGAGATCCCCAAAGGCTCGTTTTATCATTATTTCCAATCCAAGGAAGCTTTCGGATGTGAATTGGTACAGCATTATGTAGATAATTACCAAGTCCGTTTAAATGATGTATGGCGTAGTGATAAATCCCCTTATCAAAAGCTGATTGAGTATTTTAATTTATGGATAGAAGATCCTGAAACACAGTGTGGTTGGGCGGATAGCTGTTTAATTGTGAAACTTGCCGCAGAAGTTGCCGATCTATCTGAAGATATGCGCTCCATTATGTCCGCTGGCGTCGATGATGTAATCCAACGGATTGCTGCTTTAATTGATTTGGGAAAACAGGATCAGTCTATCCAAGCAGATACTGAGGCCTCGACGTTGGCACAAGTACTTTACCAAATGTGGTTAGGTGCAGCATTACTGAGTAAGTTGCAAAAAGATAAAACACCATTACATCAAGCTCTGAGAGCAACTAAATTTCTATTAAAAAGTGAAGATTCATAAAAATTAAATTAAATATCAACAACATAATTAATGGTTTATGAGAGCAACCCAATGATTACTTATTCATGTATTGCTATTAGATCGATTTACAATCAATGAGTATAGCGCGCAATGAATTCTCCTTCTAAAGCCCTCGTGACTCGTATTTTAGTCGGATATTTAGGCTTATATCCCACACTATTACTGGTACTCACTTTATTAAAGCCAATTACTCAGCATCAAAGTTTCCCGATGATGGTGTTGATTGAAGTCATAGTATTAGTGCCAGTAACGCAACTGATTTCTTTCCCACTGGCAGGTTGGCTCATTACACAGCTAAAAAATTTTAAGAATTTGTTTTAAGAAGAATTTATGCTGGCAACAGCAATCCTAAATCCTTATTTTGCCAACCACAAAGGTTGGCAAAATAACTCACTTAGTCAATATTAATCTGCGTAAGCTGGATAATCAATATAGCCTTTTTCCGTCCCACCATACATAGTGCTTGCATCTACTGCATTCAATGGCCAGCCATTGGCGATGCGATCGGGTAAATCTGGATTCGCAATAAATGGGCGTCCAAATGCAATTAAATCGGCCAGCCCTGCCTCTAAAATTCGAGTCCCTCTTTCTGCCGTATATCGACCTGCATAAATAATCCGACCACTGAAAGTGTCTCTGACATCTTTACGAAAATCATGAGGAAGTTCTGGTGCATTATCCCAATCAGCTTCTGCAATAGATAAATAGGCAATCCCAACTTCTTCAAGTATTTTTATGGCTTCAATATAAGTCACATGTGGATCATCTTCAACCAACCCTATGTAAACACGATCTTCCTCTGTACTTTCAAATAGCGGGGCAAAACGCACTCCTAAACGATCTGCACCAACCACCTCAGCAACTGCCTCTACTACTTCACGTAAAAAACGCAAACGATTGTTTAGTGATCCACCATATTCATCTTCACGGTGGTTACTATGTGCAGAGATAAATTGATTCACCAAATAACCATTTGCACAATGAATTTCAACCCCATCAAAACCAGCAGCCAAGGCATTGCGTGCTGCTTGAGCATAGAGTTGCACTAATTCTTTAACTTCTGCATTGCTTAAAGCACGTGGCATTGAAGGATCAGCCAAGGTCCCAGCATTAGGCCCGGTCTCAATAAAGACTTTAACATTACTATCAGCCCTAATAGCCGAGGGTGCGACCGGTGATGCATGATTGGGTTGCAAAGATGTATGTGAAACACGCCCAACATGCCAAAGTTGTGCAAAAATAATGCCTCCTTTAGCATGCACTGCTTCCGTCACTTTACGCCATCCAGCAATCTGTTCAGAGCTGTAAATACCGGGCGTCCAAGCATAGCCTTGACCACGGGGCTCGATTTGCGTACCTTCGGTGACCATAAATCCTGCCCCGGCACGCTGTTGATAATAGGTTGCCATCAGTTCATTTGGAATATTACCTGGCTGACTACTGCGCGACCGTGTTAATGGTGGCAATACAATACGGTTTTGCAAAACATAAGGGCCTAAGCTTAAGTTCTGAAAAAGTTTGCTGTCTTTCATTTCATTGTATCCAAGTAATCATGACTTAATTGATCTAAATTAAAAAAATACCCTTCCTTCCTGTATATAGAAAATTAAAGGAAGGAAAGCTATTAACTCAGGCCCTTCACCATTAAATGAGGGTTATTTTGCTGATTGCGCCCGTTGCTCAGAGTCAGAAGTTTTATTCATTGCTAAGCACCACAACACAAACTAGCTACTCTTTATTTCAACAATTGAAGTAATGCTGAGGCAGTTGCAGCAGAAGATGCTGGATTTTGTCCAGTAACCAGCAAGCCATCTACTTGAACATATACTTGCCAATCATCCACTTTAGAATAATGACCACCGTTTTCTTTAAGCATGTCTTCGACTAAAAATGGTACAATTTCAGTCAAACCTACAGCGGCTTCCTCAGTATTGGTGAAACCAGTCACTAATTTACCGCTAACTAAAGGCGCTCCATTACTCGCTTTCACATGACGAAGAACACCCGGGGCATGACACACTGCTGCAACAGGTTTGCCAGACTGAATCGCCTGTTCAATCAGAGAAATTGAAATCGGATCTTCTGCTAAATCCCACAATGGGCCATGCCCGCCTGGATAAAACACTGCATCATAATCAGCTACAGAAATTTCGCTAAGTTTATGCGTCTGTGCCAATGCTTGCATTGCAGTTGGATCTGCTTCAAAACGATGAGTGGTTTCAGTTTGCGCATCGGCTAAATTACTTTTAGGATCTAGTGGTGGCTGCCCACCTTGGGGCGACGCCAGCGTAACTTCAGCACCAGAGTCAATAAAGGTGTAATACGGTGCAGCAAGTTCCTCTAGCCAGAAACCTGTTTTCTTACCAGTATTGCCAAGTTGATCATGTGAGGTTAAAACGATTAAAATTTTCATTTTATTTCTCCGATAATTTTCAGAATTGAGGAGCACTGTTGCATAATCACATACCGTATGGCGTGAGCATGCCAGATACGCTTATTTAGATGCTCGTCTCAAGAATTTGGCGACTGACCTCTAATGAAACATTTTTATGTTCGCCTAGCTGTGTCAGATTATGTGATTTAAGTTGCGTAATGATGATCTCAATATCTGTCTCCCCCAGTCCATAATCGCTAAGACGAGTCGGCAATCCAAGTTGCTCAAAGAAAGCTCGAGTACGAGCAATAGCAGTATCAATACGTTGTTCTTGATCACCTTCGACAATCTGCCAGACTCGAGCTGCATACTGTAGTAATTTTTCTCGCTTCTCTTGACGACGCACTTGTAGATTGGCCGGCAACACAATGGCCAAGGTACGAGCATGATCAATACCATGTAAAGCCGTGAGCTCATGCCCAATCAAATGGGTTGACCAATCTTGTGGTACACCAGCTCCAATCAGCCCATTCAGTGCCATGCTAGCAGCCCACATCAAATTCGCACGCGTGTCATAATCTGCTGAATCTTCCAAGATTTTCGGTCCAATCTCAATCAAAGTTTGCAATAGACCTTCGGCAAAACGATCTTGTACTTGTGCATTGACAGGGTAAGTTAAGTACTGTTCCATGACATGAATAAATGCATCAACCACGCCATTTGCTAACTGGCGCGTCGGCAAGCTAAAAGTTTTATTCGGATCCAGTACGGAAAATTGCGGAAAAACATAGGGGCTGCTAAATGACAATTTGGCTTGGGTCGATTTTCTGGTTACTACCCCACCGCTATTCATTTCTGAACCAGTTGCCGGAAGGGTGAGTACACTCGCAAAAGGCAAAGCTTGAGTAATTTTAGTACCATGGGTTTCTAAAATCTCCCATGTATCCCCTGTATAATTGACTGCTGCTGCAATAAATTTAGTACCATCAATTACCGATCCACCACCGACAGCCATCAAGAAATCAATCTTTTGTTCTCGAATCAGCTCTACAGCTTTCATGAGGGTTTCGTAACTCGGATTCGGCTCAATTCCGCCAAATTCATGAATTTCTCTTGCACCTAATGCTTCACGCACTTCAGCTAAAGTACCATTCTTACGTGCACTTTCACCACCAAACAACATTAATACTTTTGCTTCTGTAGGCACATAGTCATTGATTTTAGCTATTGTATCGCCACCAAAAATAATGCGGGTCGGATTATAAAAGTTAAAATTCAGCATATTTTTATCCTAGGATGATCAGTTAATTGATTTGAAAAACCACCGTTATTCATCAAATAAACTTTAAAAAAATTGGACAACACTGCGGCTTTTGACTGCACCATGTGCTAACTATACATAAAAATAGACCAGTCGTCTATTTTTATAAAAATTATTTCAGCTTGGCGACTTTAGTGATGGTTAAACACATTCAGGCTTGTTCTATACCGCTTTTATTATTGATGTATTTTCACGAGCGATTGTTGTATGGAAGGTATCAACATGTATGACTACTGACATGGTCGTGAACGCATTGGCTAAAACAGTGAATGACTCATACAAAATAACGATGATTAAATATTTTAAAAGCAGATTGGCACGGTTTAGCAGATGTACAAATGCGACAGTAAATTAGATAGATTGGTTCAATATAAGGCATGTACATGGGTGCATTCGTTTATTTACCCTGTTTTGGATATTGACCCATGTAAATGATGAGATTAAGCCATTAAATAAAGTAGCCCAACTTGAATAAAAAGCCTCTGACAAACCTCACAGGGTTGAAGTGCTGCCTTTCATTCAAAATTTCAGGCAGCACATTTATACATTTAAGCGTCGGTTTAAGCTGGTAGTTTACTCGCCAAAACATCTACTTTTTCAATAGACGGTGGCTCTGAAAATAGCTCTTCGGCCTGAGCCATCAACGCAGCTGCAACCTTGCCAGATAAATGTGCTTGGCGACCCGCCTCATCAGGAAATGCATCAAAAATACCAAATGTTGTAGGTCCAAGACGTAAGCCAAACCACGCAACTGTCGCAGGTTCTTCCATTACAATAGGTAAACCGGCTTTAAGGAAAGCTTCCACTTCGTCTTCTTTACCCGGTTTAGCTTCAAGACGGACATATAAAGCTGTTTTAAGCATGACTAAAACTCCACAATTGATTAGAATTTAAACTGATTCTGTCATTGCTAATGGATGCATGTCAGAAAGTTTTGTTGTATAAAAGTTAAAAAACATCCCATAGCTGAGCCAAAATTTAGGTTTTTATTTCGACATAATGCTATGAATTTATTCAAGTTAATATCATTAACATTTGAATCAAAAAATCAAGATATGAGATGATTAAATTCAATCTTAGTTATATAAGGATCAATTGACTCTACCTTAGATTTATAAGCTGACCTCTTCATCTGGAAGTTATATTGCTCAAGAAGCATTCAAGAACAACATGCACATCTTCATATCTATGAAAGTTATTTAGCTAGGAATTTGCTGTGAAACTCTATATGTTTCTCTATAAAGCTCGCAATGAAGTAATAGCTATGGTCATACCCTTCTCTTAGGTTAAGTGTAAGAGGATATTCTTGTTCCAAACAAATATCACTCAGAAGCTTAGGTCTTAACTGTTCTTCAAGAAAATCATCAGCTGTTCCCTGATCGACTAAAATAGGTAAATGAACTTCAGCGTTTTTGATTAATTCAATCGCATCATAGCTTTTCCATAAAGTTTCGGTTTCACCTAGGTAGTGTGTAAAAGCCTTTTTCCCCCAAGGTACTTGGCTAGGTGCAACAATTGGTGCAAAAGCAGAAATACTTTTATACAGCTCAGGGTTTTTTAAACCAATTACTAATGCACCATGACCACCCATGCTATGCCCCATAATGCTTTGGACTTGGTTGGTCGGAAAATTCAGGTCAATCAGATTTCTGAGCTCTTCCACAATATAATCATACATTTTGAAATGCTGTGACCAGGGTGCTTGTGTTGCATTCACATAGAATCCTGCGCCTTGGCCTAAATCATAATCTGCATGATCTGGTACATCCTCTCCACGTGGGCTGGTATCTGGTGCAACAATAATGACTTTATGTTCAGCCGCATACTTTTGTGCTCCGGCTTTAGTAATAAAGTTCTGTTCGTTGCAAGTCAGTCCTGATAACCAATATAAAACTGGCAACCGCTCATCTTTATGATGAGGTGGCAGATATATTGAGAATTTCATTGAACAGTTTAATGCTATTGACTGATGGCGATACACTTCTTGCGATCCACCAAAAGAAACATGTTTCTCAATTATTTCCATAATCAATTACCTATGTTGAGCAAGACTTCATGAGAAATCGAGTAAACAAGGAGTCTTACATTCTCCACAGAGAATAGTGATAAAGATTTAAAATGTAGGCAGGTTGATTGAACCTATACACGATGCCTACACAGATAGATCGGTTTTACAGATAATGTGCCGTTTTAGAGGATTCCATGCATGTCAATCATGATTCACATGCATGGAAAAGTATAAGGTCTGACGGAATTATTCGTAATGAATTACAGTACGAATTGACTTACCTTCATGCATTAGATCAAAGGCTTCATTGATCTGATCCAAGCCCATGGTGTGTGTCACAAATGGTTCTAATTGAATTTTACCTTTCATGGCATCTTCAACCATTCCTGGAAGTTGCGTACGACCTTTTACCCCACCAAAGGCAGAACCTAGCCATTTACGACCAGTAACCAGTTGGAATGGACGGGTAGAGATTTCCTGACCTGCGCCAGCTACACCAATAATTACGGATTGTCCCCAGCCACGGTGTGCACTTTCAAGGGCTGCACGCATCACATTCACGTTACCAATACATTCAAATGAATGATCTACACCCCAGCCAGTCATTTCGACAATAACTTGCTGGATTGGTTTATCGTAGTCTTTAGGATTCAAGAAGTCCGTTGCACCAAACTCTTTTGCCAGCGCAAATTTATCTGGATTCATGTCAACCACAATAATACGTCCTGCTTTAGCTTGACGTGCGGCTTGTACGACTGCTAGACCAATACCACCTAAACCAAAGACCGCAACACTATCACCTTCTTGTACTTTAGCCGTGTTGTGTACTGCACCGATACCCGTTGTTACTCCACAACCCAGTAAGCAGACATGTTCGTGATTGGCTTCAGGATTGATTTTAGCCAATGATACTTCTGCCACTACCGTGTATTCACTGAATGTTGAGCAGCCCATATAGTGGTAAATCGGTTGACCATTGTAGGAAAAACGAGTGGTGCCATCTGGCATTACGCCTCTACCTTGAGTTTCGCGAACGGAAATACACAAGTTCGATTTTCCAGATTTACAGAATAGGCACTCGCCACATTCAGCGGTGTAAAGTGGAATTACATGATCACCTGGTTTGACGCTAGTCACGCCTTCACCAACCTCAACTACAACACCAGCACCTTCATGCCCGAGAATAGCTGGAAAAACGCCTTCAGGATCATCGCCAGACAAAGTAAATGCGTCTGTATGACACACACCAGTATGGGAAATCTTGATTAATACTTCACCTTTCTTCGGTGGTGCAACATCAACTTCAACAATTTGAAGAGGTTGACCAGGACCAAACGCAACAGCAGCACGTGACTTCATGGAATAACTCCTTATACAGATCTATTTTAAATATGATTTTAGAATCTTGGCGATTTCAGCCAATTCTTCTTTTCGTTGTTGTTCTGTGGTTTCACCTGATACTAAAGTGTCCTTTAAATGAACCTCCAACATTTCATTCATCAAACCATTAATAGCACCACGCACAGAGCATATTTGTTGCAGAATTGCACCACATTCGACATTGTCTTCTAACGCTTTTTCAATCGCTTGCGTCTGACCTTTGATCTTTCTGACGCGTAGAAGAATCTTTTTTTTGTCTTCAACCTGATTAGGCATCAGACCTCCTTATTTGTTAGCATTAATACTATAGTACCCCATAGTATAAAAAAAACAATATTTTTTATAAATCGAAAAATCAAAAAGCTCTTTAGCGAAAATTTTCTATCCCTGTTTTTTAGTTTTTTTAAATTAACATCATAGAGCTTATGCGAAAGTCACAAAAAAAAATGGGACTTTTAGCCCCCATTTTTTTTGGCTCATGTTCTTTGTAATGCTGTGACCTTTTAGAATTATGTTTCCAACTTTTAGCCACTTTGTAGATATTTTGAACATATCACACCTTAAAAATACTACCGACAGTTTAGATTAAACCGCCTTTATAGACTGTACTAGAATATCTTAAGGAGCGGATGATATTTATTATTCATTATTTAGGAATTATTAAATCCTATAAATATCATTTATTGGATTAATTAACTTTGGTACTGTGCACATCATCCCCCAGTTAAAAATAAGGAACAATTATGAATAAGATGATGAATGCTCTTATCCTAGAAAATTTTGGTGATCATGAATTTAAACGTGTAGAACTCCCTATACCTCAACCAGAGGCTGGGCAAGTTCTAGTCCGTATTCATGCCAGTGGTGTAAACCCTATTGATTATAAAATTCGTCTTGGTGAAGCACCATATGCTATGCCAGAGCTTCCTGCCGTGTTGGGAACGGATATGGCTGGGGTTGTCACTGCTGTTGGTGAAGGTGTCACCCGCTTCAACGTCGGAGATGAAGTTTACGGTCTGATAGGTGGCGTTCGTGGTCTTCAAGGATCTTTAGCAGAATATGTTGTAGCAGATGCTGATCTGATCGCATTAAAGCCACGCAATATCTCTATGCGCGAGGCAGCAGTACTACCATTGACGTTCCTCACCGCTTGGGAAGGTTTAGTGGATCATGCGAAGGTCCAACCAGGGCAAACTGTACTGGTTCAGGGTGGTGCTGGTGGCGTTGGTTATATGGTGGTTCAGCTTGCAAAAGCACTTGATGCAAATGTTTGGGCGACTGGTCGTACAGCTGATCAATCACTGATTTCAGAACTCGGTGCAACACCTCTCGATTACACAACAGCATCTTCCGATGACATTATTGCTGCAAGCCCTGAGGGTCAAGGTTTTAACATTGTTTACGACACTGTGGGTGGTCCAGTACTCGAAGCTTCGCTTTCCATGACAACTCACTATGGCCACATTACCAGCTGTGCTGCATTTGGTAATCATAATTTAGCGAGTTCATCTCTACGGTGTGCCACAGTGTCTGGCGTATTCGTCCTAATGCCGATGTTAACAGGCAATCGCCGTGCTCATCATGGTGATGTCCTTAAGATCGCGACTCGTCTCGTTGAGGAAGGTAAACTGCGTCCTATTGTTGATCCTCGTCATTTTACTCTAGACCAAGCGATTGAGGCTCATGATGCTGTTCAAGATCGCTCTGCCAATATTAAGGTCGTGATTGATGTCATTTAACGCACTTCAGGCCAAGACTTGGCGCTTCAATAGTATTGGAGATACAGATGTTCTGACATTAGAAACACTTCCTGTGGCTTTACCAGCCGCAGGAGAAGTTCTAATCCAGATGAAAACGATCGGACTCAACCGGGCTGATGTAATGTTTCGGCGTGGTACTTATATTCAAAAGGCAGTATTCCCTTCTCGTCTGGGATATGAGGGAGCAGGCATAGTTCTGGCGATAGGTGAAGGTGTACGCCAATTTTCTCCAGGAGATGCAGTATCGATTCTTCCGACTGACAATCTAGCCAAATATGGGACATATGCGGATAAGCTTCTGATTCCAGAAACTTTTTTAGTTCACAAACCCGATAGTTTAAGTTGGGAAGAAGCTTCTTCAATCTGGATGCAGTATTTGACGGCTTGGGGTGGTGTAATCCATGCTGGTGGAGTATCGAAGGGAAAAACGATCTTGATCACAGCAGCTTCAAGTAGTGTAGGACTAGCTGCGATACAGATCGCTGAAGCAGCGGGTGCTAAGGTCATTGCAAGTACACAAACGATAGAGAAAAAGCAACGTTTACTGGATCTCGGTGTTAAAAATGTTATAGCCAGTGAAGATGAACCAGATTTGTATGAGGCGCTTGTTTCACGTTTGGGTGGAGAATATCTTGATGTCGCCTTCGATGCTGTAGGAGGGCCGCATATTGAACAGATTGCAAAAGCGATGTCGGTAGGAGGAACGATGGTTATGCATGGTGCACTTAGCCCGGAGATCACACCATTCCCCCTTAAAGTTGCATTACGCAAGAGCTTAACCATGCGAGGTTTTTTGTTCCTTGAGGTTCTCCATGACCCTGTTCTAAGGGAGCAAGCCAGACGATTTATTCTTAGCAGTATAGGTGCAGGATATCTTCGTCCAGTGATCGACCGTTGCTTTAACTTTGAGGACATGCATGACGCTCAGCGCTATCTTGAATCAAATCAGCAAATAGGAAAAATTGTAGTTACTCTAGATACATGATGTTCTTATCTGATTCAGTTTTCTATATGGCCCAACACTTCCGCTAAGTAATCAAACAATGCTCGGATTCGCAAAGGTGTCGGGCCCCGCTGTGGACGATATAAATACAGGCGCCAAACGGGAGAGGTTTCCTCATGAAGTATCTGAATGAGCTTACCACTCCTAAGCCACGGCAAAACTAGAAATCCAGGCATGTGTCCGAATCCAACTCCAGCGAGAATCGCTTGAAATTCAGCTTCTAGATCATCTGTAATAAAACGAGGCTTTGATGGCGTGAAGCTTCGACTTTCGGTGAATGTCCATGGCCAGTAACGCCCTGTTTTATGATCGAATAGTGCTGTTAGAGGGTATTTATCAAGGTCAATAATTTTTTTAGGCATTCCGACCTTATCAATTAACTCTGGCGTACCCACAGAATAAAAGTTCACTTTAGCCAATTCCCTTGCCACATATCGATTGTCCGGCAAAAATCCAAATCTGATCCCGATATCTATCCGCTCATCGATCACATCCGAGTGTGAATCTGTTAGCACACAATCCACGACAATATCTGGGTAACGTGTGGCAAATTCTGCTAGTGCAGGTACTACCAATTTACGCCCTAACACAGACGACACAGTAAGACGGACAGTCCCACGCATTTCATCTCGTTTTTCCTTGGTGTCTTTTACAAACAAAGCATCGATCGATCCCACCGCAAAACGTGCTTGCTTTGCCAGACGCTCACCATCAGCGGTAATTTTAATTTGTCGAGTACTCCTGTAGAACAGAATCTCTCCGCGCTGCTCTTCTAGCTCCTTTATTGCCCGTGTTACTACCTGCGGGGAAATACCGAGCTGAGTGGCTGCCTCTTTAAAATTTCGAGACTCTGCTGCGACACAAAAGATACGCATCATTTCCAATTTGTTCTGCATGTCCAACCCTGTAGTCTGGTAATTATTCCGTAAATAGGAATTCTGAAAGATAATATTATTCATTTATTATACCTAACAAGGCTGTAATACTTAATCCATCAAATATGATTGACAGATAAGTTGAAGGTTACTTGTATGAATAATATAGAAAATAAAGTTATTGTTATCACTGGTGCAAGTAGTGGTTTAGGTGAAGCTACTGCTCGCTTACTTGCTAAAAAAGGTGCAAAGGTTGTACTTGGTGCTAGACGTACTGAAAAATTAGAGGCTATTGTTCACGACATTCGTGCTGAAGGTGGTCAAGCTGAATTTATTGGTATGGATATAACCAAACCACATGAAGTACAAGCACTTATTGAAAAGGCATTAAGCGCATTTGGTCAAATCGATGTATTGGTAAACAATGCTGGATTAATGTCTATTGCACCATTAAGTGAGCTAAAAGTTGATGAATGGGATCGTATGATCGACATTAATATTAAAGGTGTTCTTTATGGTATAGCAGCTACTCTACCTGTTTTCCAAAAACAAAACTTTGGACACTTTATTAATCTCGCATCTGTTGCAGGGATAAAAGTATTTAGTCCAGGAGGTACTGTTTATAGCGGTACTAAGTTCGCTGTAAGAGCCATCTCTGAAGGACTTCGTCATGAAGTTGGGGGAACAATTAGAACGACGACTATTGAGCCTGGTGCAGTTGAGTCAGAACTAAAATTCGGTTCTTCTCATAAAGAAAGTTCAGAGTTTGTTACTGATTTCTACAAACAAGCCATACCAGCTGACTCAGTCGCTCGAGCAATTGCTTATGCAATTGAACAGCCTGCGGATGTAGATATTAATGAAATTGTTTTACGCCCAACGAGCCAAGAGTTTTAATTATTGAGGAACATAAAATGGGAGCACTTGGCTCCCATTTTTACTCTATTTTTTTAAAGTTGAGGACAAATCTATGAAAGCCGTATCGTATGTTATCAATCACCATGATGATTTTAAAAATTCATTGGTAGATATTGAAAAAGTGAAGCCTACGCTTAAGGAGCGTGATGTACTGGTAAAAGTTCAGGCAATCTCTGTGAATCCAGTTGATACCAAAGTGAGAAAAAATTCATCTGAAGCAAATAATCGTATTTTAGGTTGGGATGCCGTTGGTGAAATTATTGAAATTGGCTCAAAAGTTACCTCGTTTAAAGTAGGAGATTCTGTTTGGTATGCTGGCGATTTAACCCGAGATGGTAGTAATGCTGAGTTTCAAGCAGTCGATGAACGAATTATCAGTCTTAAACCCATTACAGTATCTAATGCAGAAGCAGCAGCATTGCCATTAACTGCAATAACGGCATGGGAAATGCTGTTTGATCGGTTTCAAATTTCAGAAACAGAAGTTGGCAGTATTCTGATTATTGGTGGTGCAGGCGGTGTAGGATCTATCGCTATCCAACTCCTAAAAGCAAAAACAAATCTGACCGTTATAGCAACAGCTTCACGTGAAGAAACGAAATCTTGGGTGGAATCACTTGGTGCCGACCATGTCATTGATCATAGCAAAGATTTAAATGCACAAATCGAGACACTAGGCATTGCAAAACCAAAATACGTATTCTCTACAAATCATACAGAAACCTATATCAAGCAAATAGTTTCTCTGATTGCACCACAAGGCAAGCTTGGATTAATCGATGATCCACAAACCTTTGATATTATGCCGTTTAAGACTAAATCTATTTCTATCCATTGGGAGTTGATGTTCACCCGTTCAATGTATGAAACCGATGATATTGAAAAGCAAGGTGATCTATTGCAACAGGTTGCCCAATTAGTTGACCAGCAAAAAATTAGAAGTACCCTCAACCAAAATCTAGGCAAAATTAACGCTGCAAACTTGGAGAAGGCGCATAAGTTGCTTGAATCAGGTAAGTCAAAAGGCAAAATTGTACTAGAAAACTTCTAAAACAAATTCAAGGTGAAATAATGACTATTTCAATCATTGCGAACTTTAAGGCAAAGTCAGATCAAAAAGAGACGTTAGAAGCGCTTTTAAAAAGTGTAATAGAGCCTACGCTTCACGAAGAAGGATGCTTGAAATATGAGCTTTATATTAGCGAAAATGACTCGAGTAGATATTTTTTCTTAGAAGAATGGCGTAGCAGGGAGGATTTAGATATCCATATAGCCTCTGATTAT
Organism: Acinetobacter sp. VT 511; assembly: GCF_001077515.1. Lineage (NCBI taxonomy): Bacteria > Pseudomonadati > Pseudomonadota > Gammaproteobacteria > Moraxellales > Moraxellaceae > Acinetobacter > Acinetobacter sp. VT 511. The sequence goes on from NZ_LFRE01000061.1 coordinate 157,943, forward strand.
ATTCAAAGTTTATTTGGTAATATCCAATCGCTCATTGAATCCAGTGATATTGTAGAAATCAAAAAAATATAGCTGTATTCGGACATTATGATGAAGTATTCTTCAAAGTAACATAGGGAATTAGAAAGTTAATATAAAAATGGGAGCTCTAAGCTCCTATTTTTTTTGAGACTTTAAATGGCTTTGTTGCACAAAGCTATTCTTGAAGGCTTCTTCAGCAATATAATTTCCAAATGAAGAAGCCTACACCTAAAATCTATCGTACAACCAATTGGTCCTCGTATAACCAAGCTTTAATCAAGCGAGGAAATATTTCAATCTGGTTTGATCCTAAGACGCAATGGTATGCACAACCACAAGGCAAGCACGGACGAAATCAAACTTATTCCGATACAGCGATTCAATGCTGTTTAATGATCAAATCTCTATTCCGTCTTTCTTTACGTATGGTTACTGGCTTTGTTCAAAGCCTGATTAAACTCTGTGGCTTGAATTGGATAGCACCAGATTACTCCACCCTTTGTAGACGACAAAAGCATATTGATATTGCGATAAGCTATCAGAAAAGTCGTGATGGGTTACACCTACTCGTTGACTCTACGGGTTTAAAATTTTTAGGTGAAGGCGAATGGAAGCGTAAAAAACATCAGCCTGAATACCGTCGGCAATCGCGTAAACTGCATATTGGTATAGATGCTGAAACACTGCAAATGCGTGCCGTTCAGCTTACGACAAATAATGTCAGTGATTCACAAGTACTAGGTGATTTGCTGGATCAAATTCCACTAGATGAGCGAATAGATTCTGTCTATACCGATGGCGCGTACGACACGAAGTGCTGCAGACAAGTGATTTCAGATCGTCAAGCACATGCAGTAATTCCACCCAGAAAGAATGCCAAGCCCTGGAAAGATTCTAAAATAAGTTCAATAGAACGAAATGAGTTACTTCAAACGGTTAAACATTTAGGCAGAACCCTATGGAAAAAATGGTCGGGTTATCACCGTCGTAGTTTGGTGGAAACCAAGATGCATTGCATCAAATTATTAGGAGATAAGCTGACGGCAAGACATTTTCAAAGTCAGGTCAATGAAATTCATGCGCGTGTGGCAGTTCTGAATAGATTTACGGAATTAGGTAGACCTCAACCTCACACCCAAGTTGTCTCTTAAATTTGAATGGATTGGGGAAAACTCAGCTTTTGAATGTTTATGCAACAAAGCCGGCCATGATTCAACGTCATGACATGCCTGCTTGAGAAGCTTGAAATGAGGGTATTATCCTTTTTCGCTTGGTTAGTGGTTTTGTCAACTTAACATTTCACAAAAAATTCACTATTAAATACATAATCTTTAATTAGAAGTAAAACGCTGAAATTTATAATTGTAAAAATTTAGCCAATGCTTTTAAAAAAATTAAGTAAATCGTATCAAATATAAATTTATATAGGTGTATTCTTCAATGGCTATAGAATTTGTTTCCAAATCAAAGTTACCTACTGCATTTGGCGATTTTGAAATTATAGCATTTCAAGACCAAAGTACTGGTGAAGAACATATCGCTCTTGCTAAAGGAATGGATACTATTTCTAATCAACCTGTACTCGTTAGAATTCATTCAGAATGCTTAACAGGTGATGCTTTTGGATCACTCAAATGTGATTGTGGTCCACAATTACACTCAACTATGAAAATGATGAATGATGCAGGTCAAGGTGTGATCTTATACTTACGCCAAGAAGGTCGCGGCATAGGACTAACCAATAAAATTCGAGCTTACGCCCTTCAAGACCAAGGACATGATACTCTTGACGCCAATTTATTATTAAATTTACCAGCAGATGCTCGTAAATATGATATGTGTACCATTATGTTAGATTATTTAAAAATAAAGAATGTAAAACTCATTACAAATAATCCCCTTAAAATTAAATCTTTAACTGATTTAGGAATTAATGTTGTTGAACGTATTCCTTTAAAAGTTGGTTTAAATATCTTTAACAAAGCTTATCTAGAAACAAAGCAAAAACGTATGTCACATCTATATGATAATAGTGATTTTTAAAAAGCGATCACTTTTAGAAAAAAATCCACATATAAAGTTCCATCTCCCTTTCGGGAGAAGGCGAAGATAAAATACTGTTTTATATTTAATTATGGTTTTAAAGAATACCTATCAAAGAAGCTGGCTTATTCTTTATTTTCTCTCAGGATTTGCGAAAAAACCGTGATTTTTTCTAAAGTCGCGTTCATCCCTTTATTAAAAAAAGGGCAGAGTAAAACTTGAAGTGCGACATAAACCACCTAATTAATTTAAAGGGTTTATGGAGTATATAAAATTGTCATACCATCATCTTAACTTTGAAGATCGTACTGCATTAATGCTTGAGTCAAGAAAAGAAGGCTTTTCAGCCAGAAAATTTGCTGAACTCATTAAAAGACATCCTAGTACGATCTATCGTGAGCTTAAAAGAAATAGCATCAATGACGTTTATCAAGCTCGATATGCTTCTGATAACACCTTCGCTAGACGTAGACGTGGTCACAGAAAACTCAAAATCGATTCAATCCTCTGGAAATTTATTGTTGAAGCGATCCGTTGTTTATGGTCTCCTCAGCAAATAGCAAAGCGTTTAAAGACATTTCCTGATTTGGATCAAACAATGAATGTAAGCCATACAACGATTTATTCAACGATACGAGCATTACCAAAGGGTGAGTTGAAAAAAGACTTATTATCCTGTCTGCGTCATGAAAATAAAAAGCGAAAAGCTAACGGTGAACCTAAAAAAGATTCTATATTACAGGATATTAAAACTATTCATGAGCGCCCAGCCGAAGTTCAAGAAAGAAAAATACCGGGTCATTGGGAAGCTGATTTAATTAAAGGTAAAGACAATAAAAGTTCGATAGCAACACTTATTGAACGAAATACACGGCTCTGTATCTTGGCAACATTACCTGATGCAAAGGCAGAATCAGTGCGCAAGGCTTTAACTGAAGCTCTGAAATATTTACCTGCAGAACTGCGTAAAACGTTGACCTATGACCGTGGACGCGAGATGTCAGAACATAAAATACTCGAAGAAGATTTAGGCATAGATGTATATTTCTGTGACCCACATTCACCTTGGCAAAAAGGCACATGCGAAAATATGAATGGTTTAATTAGGCAATATTTACCTAAAGGGATTGATTTAAATCAGGCAGATCAGCATTATTTAAATCAAGTTGCCATGTCACTGAATACTCGTCCTAGAAA
>NZ_LFRE01000062.1:0-92468 GCF_001077515.1 Acinetobacter sp. VT 511
TGAAGGTTTTCAGGCTGCCAAATACATGCTCAATTCCGATTCTTCTTTTATTGATTTCCTGATTATAGATTTTCAATTCAGGATCTAATTTACAGTGTCTTTTGGCTTTTAATGGTAACAGGCTATTCGGATACAACACATAAATCCCCTGATAGCCTTTATCTGCAAGGATAAAAGCCTTAAAAGGAATCTGGTTTAAATTGCGTTTGAACAACTCGAAATCATGCACTGCACCGCGACTGGTACATAAACTCAGAATTTGCTGAGTTTTGTAGTGAATCATGGCCTGTACTTTAAAGGTATGGGTCTTTTTCTTGCCGCTATAGCTTTTTTTCTGTTTTTTTAGGCCTTTGGATTGGAATTTCCGTGGCATCCACGATCACAACATTCCAGTCGATGCCTTCGCCCTCGGGTAAATCTTTGGGTAAATTAAACAGATTGGACCGAATCAGGCAGTCTTCAACATGACGGACAATTCTTGAGGCTGTGGGCTCTGAAATCCCGTAACTCGTCGCAACGTGAAATAAGGTTCGGTATTCCCGCCAATAGCTCAGACAGAGCAGAACCTGATCCTCCAGGCTTAACTTGGGCGGTCTGCCTTTGGCAGAGACATGCTTCTGCAATTGCTCAACCATCAAATAGAAAGTTGACCATGAGATGCCTGTGTATCGCTTGAACTGAGGATCAGAGAGCTTGTTTGAATCGATGTATTTCATCCGCAGATTATGCACGAATGCCAAGAAATCCGGAGTGCAAATATTAACCAAAAAGAAGATCGTTTTTTGATTTATGAAAGAGATCTTTTATCTTTATCTTTATCTTTTACCAGCCACTCACTCTTATCATTTCAAAAAATAATTTTTCATACTTTTAAAACATCCTCAAGAAAAGCCCCGATAAATATCTTTTAGCGAAATATAGATAATTACTTCAAGCTTGTTATTTTCAATAAGTAGTGTCGCAATGATGGTTTTCAGCATCGTTATTATTTATGGTTATGTTATAGGGCCAGCAATCTGGATCAGTGATCACATCAGACCAAAGCAAAGTTATCTCAATAAAGTCAGACAATATACAAAGCAGAATATTTAAAGAAACAATTAATCTAATTGAGAAGTAATTTAAAAACTCATTCTAATTTTATTTGAATTATTAAATTTCAGGCATAAAAAAACCGCTTAACGCGGTATCTTTTATCTCGACCATCTTTAAGGAGATGGTCGGAGCAGTAGGATTCGAACCTACGACCCCCTGGTCCCAAACCAGGTGCACTACCAGGCTGTGCTATGCTCCGATTTCAACTTTAAAAGTTGGGGTGAATGACGGGATTCGAACCCGCGACAACTGGAATCACAATCCAGGGCTCTACCAACTGAGCTACATCCACCATCATTTTGATTCTAAAATACCAGGCAACCAAATGGCGCGCCTGACAGGATTCGAACCTGTGACCATCCGCTTAGAAGGCGGATGCTCTATCCAACTGAGCTACAAGCGCTTTACCGATGATACTTATCATCCGCCTTGAAGAATTGGTCGGAGCAGTAGGATTCGAACCTACGACCCCCTGGTCCCAAACCAGGTGCACTACCAGGCTGTGCTATGCTCCGATTCATCTCAGCTTTCGTATCAAGCTAATCGCTTGGTACGGTGTGCATTCTAGGCGCGACGCCCAAAGACGTCAACACCTATATTTAAAAAAAATCAAAAAATCGCTTCAAGCGTATATTTATCAAGCATTTCAGACATTTTTTATACAAATTCTAACGTTTTAGACCTGCACTAAAGTCCAACATCCGGTCAAGTGGTAATTTTGCCCGTTCTGCCAAAGCAGGATCGACATGAATTTCCTGATCGCCATGTTGCAACACATGCAGAATACCATCAAGTTCATTCATCGCCATCCAAGGACAATGCGCACATGAGCGGCAGGTAGCTCCCTCGCCAGCAGTTGGTGCTTCAATCAGGATCTTGTTCGGTACAGCCTGCTGCATTTTGTAGAAAATACCGCGATCTGTTGCCACAATCAGTCGCTCATTAGGCAAAGTCTGAGCAGCTTTAATCAGTTGCGAGGTACTTCCAACTGCATCTGCAATTTCAACTACAGACATAGGAGATTCAGGATGTACCAGTACCGCAGCATCTGGATACAGCGCTTTCATATTGGCAATGCCACGTGACCGGAATTCTTCATGCACAATGCACGCACCATCCCATAGCAACATATCTGCACCGGTTTTCTTTTCAATATAACGACCAAGATGCTGATCTGGTGCCCAAATGATTTTTTCACCTAAGCTATCTAAATGCTCGATAATTTCTACTGCACAGCTTGACGTCACCACCCAGTCCGCACGTGCTTTTACAGCTGCCGAAGTATTGGCGTAAACCACTACAGTATGATCAGGATGAGCATCGCAGAACTTGGTAAATTCATCGACAGGACAGCCGAGATCCAGTGAACAGGTCGCTTCTAATGTTGGCATAAGTACAGTTTTATTCGGTGATAAAATTTTTGACGTTTCCCCCATAAATTTTACACCAGCGACGACCAGAGTGGACGCTGGATGATCGCGACCAAAACGAGCCATTTCCAATGAATCAGACACACAACCACCGGTGAGTTCTGCCAGTTCCTGAACCTCAGGATCACAGTAATAATGTGCGACCAGTACAGCATCACGCTTTTTAAGCTCTGCCTGGATCTGTGCAAACTTTTCCTGCTTGGCCTGTTCACTCAACTGATGCTCTTTCGTTTCACCCAGGCGGTCTAAATGTGCCTGCACAATTGATTTGGCTTCATTGGCTATCAGTTTGGTTGCATCATTCATAACAACATCTTCTCTTTTCCTATATGCCTGCCTTACGTCAGACATCCACCCTACATCACATACCGGTCAGTTTTGGCAATATGCCTTTTTTGACCATTCAATAAAAATTTAAAAAGTATAAAAAAGCCTCCAAACGGAGGCTTTTGAATTAAATCAGCATTATGAACGGTAGTCCGCATTGATTCGGACATAGTCATAAGACAGGTCACAGGTATAAACCGTATCTTTCGCTGTCCCTCGTCCAAGGTCAACACGAATGGTCATTTCTGCCTGAGACATCACTCGCGCACCAGCTTCTTCCGTATAATCTGCCGCTGCACCACCATCTTTACAGATTTGTACATCATCTAACCAAACCTGAATTTTTGCAACGTCTAAGTTTGCCACACCAGCATAACCAATCGCAGCCAGGATACGCCCCCAATTTGGATCAGAAGCAAAGATCGCTGTTTTTACCAGCGGAGAATGGGCAATACTATAGGCAATATCACAGCATTCTTGTGTATTTGCTCCACCCTCAACTGCCACAGTGATGAATTTGGTCGCGCCTTCACCATCACGTACGATCAATTGAGCCAAACGTTTCATGGTACGTGCAAGTACTTCAAGAACTACTGCATAACGTGGATCTTCAGTAAAGCTAATTTCAGCACCGCCCGCCTGTCCAGTCGCAATAAAAATACAAGAGTCATTGGTTGAAGTATCGCCATCAATGGTAATACGGTTGAATGACACGTTCACTGTTGTAGATAGCAACTGTTGAACCAGTTCACGGCTAATCGGTGCATCAGTGGCTACATACCCTAACATGGTCGCCATATTCGGACGAATCATGCCCGCACCTTTAGAAATACCAGTCATGGTATAGGTGATGCCATCCATTTCGAACTGTTCAGAAGCACCTTTTGGTGTGGTGTCTGTGGTCATGATCCCAGTCGCTGCATCTCCCCATGCATCATCACGCAATGAGTCTAGTGCTGGCTGTAAACCGCTCAATAGGCGCTCCATTGGTAGTTGCTCACCAATCACACCTGTTGAGAATGGAAGCACTTGCTCTGGTTTTACGCCAGCAAGCTCAGCAAGCTTTGCACAAGTTGCTTCTGCATTTGCCAGACCGGTTGGGCCTGTACCAGCATTTGCATTACCCGTATTAATCACTAAATAACGTGGATTGCCTACTGTCAAATGTGCCTTAGACACATGAACTGGTGCTGCACAAAAAGCATTTTGGGTAAATACACCTGCAACATTGGAGCCTTCAGCCAGTTCAAATATCACCAGGTCACGTCGGTTCTGATAGCGCACATACGCTTCTGCCGAACCAATTTTTACCCCTTTCACCACATGCATCTGTGGCATAGATACGTCACCAACTGCCATTTTAAAATGTCCAATATTGAAGTTTTAGAAAAATACAGCTTAGTTGATCTGAGACAAAAAATCGAGCCAAAGCCTGATAGACGCTCACTTTTCTTATGGTTTTTCACAATAAAAAACCAGTCATAGTGACTGGTTTTATTAAGCTCAGCAAAACTTAGTTTTTTGCCAGCTGGGCAGCTTCATTTAGCAATGCTTGTTTCGCCTGTTGCTGACTAGTCGCGGACAATGCCGGATTAGATGCCACAATACGATCAGCATTGGCTGCATTGGCAGCAGTAATTGCAGCAGTTTGTAGTACGATCGGACGGTTCGGATTGGCAAAGGTATAACGGATACCTGTACGAGGGCTTTCCACAGTCACCTGACCGCTTGCATCTACCTGAACAGGTGCAGTCGTTGGGCCAATGGCTTGTTTGACTTTATCTACAGTTGTGGTTTCTGAAGCTGCAAAACTCAATGTAGGGATTGCCAAAGCAGCAATCATCAACGGTTTTAATACTTTTTTCATTGTCTGTCCGCAATTTGATGTCCAATGAGCAACTAAATAACACTTAATGTTATGGACTGCAATTCAAAATGTGCTTTTGAAAAACTTTTTCACATAAAAAAATCAGAGCCCTAGAGCTCTGATTTTTTATATCACTTAAATTTTACCGTGACACTGTTTGTATTTCAGACCTGAACCACATGGACACGGTGCATTACGGCTTGCAGGCGCTTCAAATACCGGTGCAACTGAAGTTGTATTGGCATTTTGCAGGGTATGATCCTCTTCCCCACCCTCCAGCAGACTGTCAAATTCCTGATGAGACAACTGGATACGCATTGCTTCAGCCTGAGCCTGTTGCTGTGCTTCCATCTCAGCCAGTTCTTCAGCAGTTGGTACATGGATACGGGACAGGTCCATTACCACATCAGATTTGATCACACCCAGCATATTCACAAACAGGTTGTACGCTTCTTTCTTGTATTCCTGTTCCGGATTTTTCTGTGCATAACCACGTAGATGAATACCTTGACGCAGGTAATCCATCGCAGCCAGATGCTCTTTCCAATGACGATCCAGAGAATTCAACAGGAAGTGACGTTCCAAAGTTGCTGCAGATTCAGCACCCATCTGTTCACGACGTTCGCGGTAGCGATTAATCACCTCATCGGTAATACGTTCAACCAGACCTTCTTCATCCAGACGACGGTCCTGTTCTAACCATTGACCTATTGGTAATTCGAAGTTCAGGTCTTCTTTCAATGCCTGTTCCAGACCTTCAATATCCCACTGGTCATGAATAGATTCTGGCGGAACATAGTTGGCAATCATGCCCTTCATGACATCGCGGATCATTTCTTCGATGTAATCTTGTAAAGAGCTTTCAGCCAGAATATCATCACGTTGAGAATAAATGATCTTACGCTGTTCGTTATTTACGTCATCGTATTTCAACAGGTTCTTACGAATATCGAAGTTACGCGCTTCAACTTTACGCTGCGCATTTTCAATTGAGCGCGATACCATCTTGTGCTCAATCGCTTCATCTTCTTGCAGACCCATGGCACGCATCATGGCAATGATACGGTCACCTGCGAAGATACGCATCAAGTCATCTTCAAGTGACAGATAGAAACGGGATACACCCGGGTCGCCTTGACGACCGGCACGACCACGCAATTGGTTATCGATACGACGCGATTCGTGACGCTCAGAACCAATAATATGCAAGCCACCTGATGCCAATACGGCTTCATGGTTCTCTTCCCATTCAGCTTTCAAGCGAGCTTCATCTTCAGCTGTTGGATTTTCAATTTTAGCGAGTTTGGCTTTCCAGTTACCGCCCAGCAAAATATCGGTACCACGACCTGCCATGTTTGTGGCAATGGTTACTGCACGTGGTGCACCAGCTTGGGCAATAATATCTGCTTCACGTTCGTGCTGTTTTGCATTCAGAACTTCGTGCTGAATGCCCGCTTCTCGCAATTTGTCAGAAAGAATTTCAGAAGCTTCGATAGTTGCAGTACCAATTAGAATCGGTGCTACACCAGCTTCATGAACACGTTGAATCTCCTGAATAATGGCGTTGTATTTACCTTCACGATTCAGGTAAATCAAGTCATTCTGGTCATTACGGATCATCGGACGGTGGGTTGGAATCAGCACCACATCCAGACCATAAATTTCTTTCATTTCCGCAGCTTCAGTATCCGCTGTACCGGTCATACCAGACAGTTTTTTATAAAGACGGAAATAGTTCTGGAAAGTTGTGGTTGCAAGCGTCTGGTTTTCAGGCTGGATTTCCAGACCCTCTTTCGCTTCTACCGCTTGATGCAAACCTTCAGACCAGCGACGGCCCGGCATGGTACGACCCGTGTTCTCATCAACAATGATGACTTCACCTTCATGGATAATGTAATGCACATTGCGTTGATACAGGTAATGCGCACGAATTGCCGCAGTCACGTGGTGCACAAGATTCAGGTTAGATGCTGAATACAGACTCTCGCCTTCAGCTAGCAAACCCATAGAGATCAGTTCATTTTCAACAAATTCAAAACCGGTTTCGGTGATTTCTACAGAACGCTGTTTTTCATCAATCCAGAAATGACCGCCATCCGGCACTTTCTCTTCTTTTTGCGGATGTAATTTTGGTGGAATACTATTGATTGCAGAATAAAGCTGAGAAGAGTCTTCACTTTGACCAGAAATGATCAATGGTGTACGTGCTTCATCGATCAGAATCGAATCGACCTCATCGATAATCGCATAAGTCAGACCACGCTGCTTTTTCTCTGCCAGCGAGAACACCATGTTGTCACGCAGATAGTCAAAACCGAATTCGTTATTGGTACCGTACGTGATATCGGCTTTATAAGCTTCAGCTTTTTCTGCCGGGTTTTGCATGGAGTAAATGATACCAATGCTCAAACCCAAGAATTCGAATAATGGACGGTTTAACTCAGCATCACGCTGTGCCAGGTAATCGTTCACAGTAATGACATGTACGCCCTGACCACTTAAAGCATTCAGATAACAGGCCAAGGTACCCATCAGGGTTTTACCTTCACCAGTACGCATCTCGGCAATTTTGCCTTCATGCAGGGTAATACCACCGATCAGCTGTACGTCGTAATGACGCATTCCCATAATACGTTTACCTGCTTCACGGCAGACCGCAAACGCTTCAGGGAGTAATTTATCTAGACTTTCGCCGTTATTATATCGTTGTTTGAATTCTTCAGTTTTTGCAGATAAGTCTGCATCGCTTAGGGCTGATATCGTCGGCTCGAGCGCATTAATCTTTTCTACGATTTTACGCATGCGTTTGAGTTCGCGCTCATTTTTGGTACCGAAGATTCCTCCGATCAGACTTGCCAACATGAATAGACTCTCTAAATCTTGCTTGTCAAATGAATATGTTCTTAGTCGTTTATTATGGTGCTAGAAATTTGAACTACAAGGGTTTTAATAAAAAAACCTTATTCCAGCTTCCAGCCCGGAGATCTAAGGCAACGTAATGTAGCAAATTTTGAACACGCAATATAGTAAAATGCATGGCTGTTTGATTCAAAAGCAGATAGATGGATTTTATCTTTATGCACTTTTTCTCATAAGAAAAGCTAAAAACGCTATTTTTAATTATAAAAAAACTGGTTCATATTAGTTTTATCCAAACCAATAACAGAATTTTGAGGCACATATCATGACTTTACGTTTAGGCGATACCGCACCGAACTTTGAACAACAATCAAGCGAAGGTCTAATTAATTTCTATGACTTTTTAGGTGATAGCTGGGGCATTCTGTTCTCGCATCCAGCGGACTATACGCCAGTATGTACCACTGAACTTGGCTTTACTGCAAAGCTTAAAGATGAATTTGAAAAGCGTGGTATAAAAGCTATCGCCTTATCCGTAGATGATGTAGATTCACATCATGGCTGGATCAAAGACATTAATGAAACTCAAAATACCAGCGTGAATTTTCCGATCATTGCAGATCAGGACCGTAAGGTGTCTACCCTATATGATTTTATTCACCCCAATGCAAGTGAAACACTGACCGTACGTTCTCTGGTGATCATTGATCCGAACAAGAAAGTGCGTCTGATCATCACTTACCCCGCATCGACTGGTCGTAACTTCCACGAAATTCTACGTGTGGTTGATTCACTTCAGTTGACTGATAACCATAAAGTGGCAACGCCTGCCAACTGGCAACAGGGCGATGATGTAGTGATTGTTCCTTCATTGAAAGACGAGGAAGAAATCAAACAGCGCTTCCCTAAAGGTTATAAGGCAGTAACTCCTTACCTGCGTTTAACGCCCCAGCCTGAGCAAAATTAAAAGGACTCCTTTTTAATTTTGCGCAAGACAAACGAAGTGCGTAGTAAAGGATCAGCAAGGCGCTGCCTTGCCCTGAGGAATATTCCGCAAGAAGACGAGAAGCTATGCTTCGAGTTAAAACTAAAGCGTTGCTTTAGTTTTTCGCAAGACAAGCGAAGCGCGTAGTTTCCAAATAGAAACCATGTTCCGTCCTGAGGAATATATTCCGCATGCAGACGAGAAGCCATGCTTCAAGCGGTAAACTAAAGCCGAGTTGCTCATTAAACTAAAATTAAGCTGTAATCAACTCTCCACCATGGAAATCAAGATAGTCAAAATCATAAATATTCATTTCGATGTTTTGATTAAAACCCATTGACGAGCCGGGTTATCGAGCTTTCTATTAAGCCTGTCTTCAGACAGGCTTTTTCTTTGTGAAAAGTTTTATTCTGTTTAAAATAGTGATTAAAACTACAATTCAGAGCACCATGAAAAATTATTATTCATTTTTTATCGTTTCTATCTTTGCCTTAGCTGGCTGTATGACTACACCTGCCTTGCCAGAATATCAGCGTCCTGCGCATTGGGGACAGGAAATTCATCAACAATATAATTTCTATCAGATTAGTAATGAACTCTATCGCAGTGAACAGCCCAGCCATGAACTGAAGCCTTTGTTGAAACAGTATGACATTGATGTGGTCATTAACCTGCGTTCACGTGATAAAGATTCTGAAATACTCGACAATGAAAATCTAAAGCTGAGACATATACCCATTCATACCTGGGCTATGCAAAGTGAAGATTTACTCAAGGTGATGCAGCTGATTCAGCAGGCACGGCAAAATAATGAAAAGGTATTATTACACTGCTATCACGGTTCTGATCGTACCGGTGCCAGTGTAGCCATGTACCGGATTATTTTTCAGAACTGGAGTATTGATGATGCGGTAAAAGAAATGAAACATGGCGGTTATGGTTTTCACAGTATCTGGCGCAATATTGAAAAATTATTTACCCCTGAAAATGTAAAATGGATCCGAGAGCAACTCACGGATCCATCTGTTTAAAGCAGACTTAAATTAACGTTTATCTAAAGGCACCCAATCGTTAACCCAGGCTGATTTCATGTTCAGACTGGCATCAGAGGCGATTTTCTTACGGATCGCATCAGCTGCTTCACGGTCTTTCGATGGACCCACCATAATCCGTATTCCTTTTGAGGTTGGGCTCTTGGTCACCTTATAGCCTTTGGCACGCAGTTTTGCGGCAATTGCATCAGCATTGGCTTCATTGGCAGCCAGTGCCACCTGAACCATCCACTGCTTGTCATCTTCACCTTCTAGCAACTTACGTGCTTTTTCAGCTTCAGCCTTTTTCTTGGCTTCTTCAGCTTTACGTTTTTCCTCAGCCTTACGTTTCTCTTCGGCAGCTTTTTGTTCAGCTTCTTTCTTCTCAGCCGCTTTACGCTGTTCTTCTGCTTTCTGCTGTTCGGCTTTATGCTTTTCTTCCGCCTTACGTTTTTCTTCAGCAGCTTTGCGCTCAGCCTCTTTCTTCTCAGCCGCTTTACGCTCTTCTGCCTTGCGCTTTTCCTCTGCAGCTTTACGCTCAGCTTCTTTCTTCACAGCATCAGAAGAATCTTGCTGCTGGGTTAAATTCTGTTGCTCAAGCTTTTTTTGCGCGGCCGCTTTGTCTTCGGCTAAACGTTTCTGTTTGGTCTGTTCATCTTCTACCAGTTCTGGCGGAATATTGTCTGAGCTTTGCTGGCCCATACGGTGTGCATTTAGGGCAGCATATTCTTCAGCCGCCTTACGTGCTGCATCCGCTTCAGCCTGCTGTTGCATCGCCAGGAATTCTGCTGCACGTGCTTCCTGCTCAGCTACGGCCTTTTCACGGTCACGGCGCTGCTGCTCCAGAAGACGTTTTTCAGTTTCAACATCTACCGTCAATGAACTCGGACCACCTACATCCCGACTTTCTACCTGAGCTGGCTGTTCTGGCACATTCACACTATGATGATCAATTTCTGCTTTGCCTTTCAGGAGTAATGCTGCCAATAAAACACCACCACCTAATAAAACAACGCCTCCCATCCAGCGTTGTTTGTTATTCATTGACATTCTTCCAAATACTCCCATACCGCTTCTAACGTATGAAATGAACCACACACTAAGATCAGCTGATTATTATTCGTTTCATCCAGCGCTGATTGAAAAGCTAATTTAACATTGTTATAGGTTTCCACCGCTTGCCCGGCTAAAGCATCAGTCAATACCGACAGCTCTGCTGCACGTGGAACATTTAACGGTGCAATTTTCCATAATCGGATACTGTCTTTCAATAACCCGACTACAGAATTTATATCTTTATCACCTAACATCGAAAAGACACAGACTACTTCCGAAATCTGCGAATGATGATTTAAATAGTGACTTAACTGTTTTAACAGGAATTCGACCCCATGCGGATTATGCCCGGCATCAAATATCACAGTTTTATTTGTAATTTCACGAATCTCAAAACGACCTGGCAATTTTGCCGTCTGAATTCCTTGTGCAATGGCTTCCTGACTGACTTCCAGACCACTCACCAGAATTGCTGCAACAGCTGTCGAGATATTATCCAGTGCCAATGAACCTGTCGGAAGTTTCAGTGTTGTCCCGGAAGATGCAAAGCCCCAGGATGCACCATCTTCAAAGGCTTCATAAAAATAATCACGATTGATGGCATATAACGGCGCTGTACATTCGGCAGCCTTATCTAAAATCGCTTGAGGAATGTCCTGCTGTCCGCCAAAAACCACCGGAATATTTGAACGGATAATGCCGGCTTTTTCAAAGGCAATTTTTTCAATAGTATCACCGAGCCAGTCGGTATGGTCCAGACCAATATTGGTAATCACTGCAACGTCTGGATTGACGACATTGACCACGTCCAGACGACCACCCAACCCTACTTCCAGCACCCATACATCACACGCTTCATTTTTAAAAATAACAAAGGCAGCGAGTGTGGTTGCTTCAAAGAAAGACAGGTTCAAACCACATTCGCGGCGAGCCTGATCAACTTCAACAAAAGCATCTACCAGCAACTGATCTTCAACTTCAATACCGCATAGTTTGACGCGCTCATTAAAGCGATACACATGCGGGGATTGATACAGACCCACCTTCAAACCTTGTGCATTTAGAATGGCGGCCAAGGTGGTCGTGGTCGAACCTTTACCATTGGTTCCAGCAACGGTCAGCACTTTGGCTTCAGGCTGTGTAACGCCCAGCTTTTCAGCGACTGGAATGACCCGTTCCAGACCTAAATCAATACCCGTAACGTGAACATGGCTCCAATAATCGAGCCATGTATCTAAAGAATCTGTTGCTAAAGGTGCTGCTGTGTTCAAGGCAAATTCATCAATTTCGTGACAATACGATAGACTGTATCACGTAATGCATGACGGTGAACAATTTGGTCGATCACACCATGATCAAGCAAATATTCTGCACGTTGGAAAGGTTCTTCCAGCTTTTCACGTACTGTTTGTTCGATGACACGTTTACCCGCAAAACCGATCATTGCTTTCGGTTCAGCAATATGCACATCACCTAACATAGCCAGAGATGCAGTTACACCACCATAAACCGGATGGGTAAGCACGACTACGTATGGCAGACCTGCTTCTTTCAGACGCTGGATTGCAGCTGATGTACGAGCCATCTGCATCAAAGACAACATGCCTTCCTGCATACGTGCTCCACCTGAAGCGGCAAAACAGATCAATGGCTGTTGAAGTTCAATCGCACGTTCAGCGGCTTGCACAAAACGGTCACCCACCACAGTACCCATTGAACCGCCCATGAAATCAAATTCAAAAGCAGTTGCAATCATTGCTACGCCTTTCAGCTGACCCTGCATCACAACTAAGGCTTCAGTTTCACCCGTTTTCTTTTGTGCTTCCGACATACGCTCAGGATAAGCTTTGCTGTCGACAAATTTCAGTGGATCTTTGGCCGTAAATTCCTGACCCATTTCAGTCTGTACCTGATCAAAGAACCAGTTCAGACGGTCACGTGCCTTCATTCTCAGATGTTCATCACATTGTGGACAAACATAGGCATTAAATGACATCGCGGTACGTGTCACCAAAGCATGACATTCTGGGCACTCAATCGTTGGCTCAGTAAATGTCGCCTTAAGTGCGGTTTGCTCATCAGGAACATCAATACCTGGAACTGTACGTTCCGTCCATGGGGTCGATGGGCTCAGAATTTTGCCTGATTTGACTGGTTGACTCATACTAACTCATCGAGCGCTGCTCGAAGCTCCTTGACTTTATTCACCGTTTCGACAACGGCTTGTTCTGGCGCGAGCGTTGCAAACTGCTTCACGAACGCACTTCCTACAATCACTGCATCGGCAGCAACACCCATCGCTTTCGCAGATGCGGCATCACTGATACCAAAACCAACGCCAACAGGAACATCTGTCTCGGTCTTAATTTTCTGAATGCGAGCGGCAGCTTCAGATACATCTAAAGTTGCTGCACCGGTCACCCCTTTTAGTGACACATAGTAAATAAAGCCGCTGGCCTGTTTTACCACGTGCTGAATACGGGCATCGGTTGAAGTTGGCGCCAGCAGGAAGATTTGATCCATGTCGTATTTTTGCAATACGATTTTCAAATCATCTGCTTCTTCAGGTGGCAGATCCACCAGAAGTACACCATCGACTCCACATTCATGAGCATAAGCCACGAACTTTTCATAGCCAATCACTTCAACAGGGTTTAAATAACCCATCAGAACCACAGGAGTTTCGTTATCTTTCTGACGAAACTCTTTCACCATTTCCAGAGCATTCAGGGTATTGGTTCCGCCTGCAAGTGCGCGTTCAGCAGCAAGTGCAATCACGGGACCATCCGCCATCGGATCTGAAAATGGAAGACCCAGTTCAATCACATCGACACCGGCATCTACCATTTGATGGAGCAGAGGTACAGTCACCTCAGGATGCGGGTCACCAGCCATAACATAAGAAACTAAAGCTTTACGTTGTTGAGATTTAAGTTGTCCAAATCGTGTGGCTAAACGTGACATAGGGTTGTGCGTTCCTTAACGTGTTTTCAAACTTGAAGCGTTGACTATTGTAGAAATACAAGACACCGCATTGTAACGCTATTTTTTGTTCATTGAACAGTACACAGCGAAGCGGTATTGTATTTCATTTCCTGCGCGAAGATTTCAGAACAACCCGAAAGACAGTATTTACGAATATTTTGATTTTTTTCTCAATGATCAAAGATGACTAATTTCGCTATTCTGTAAAATATTGAATGTTTAGATAAACTTATTTTTATCACTAAAAATTGAATAAAAACACAGGTGTTAGCGCATATATTTAAAGTTTTCTGAAATTGCAAAACCTGCTTTATACTACGCGCACTTTTTTACTTTTCTATCTCCTATGCAGACTGATTCAGAAGCTACAGTGCAGGCACGGGCCATTGCACTGTTGCCGCTTATTGTATTTTTAACAATCTTTTTAGGCAGCGGGATTTATCACACCATGATCGGAACCGAGTTCGCGTTCTATCAGGTGAAAGCGCCTGTTGCTGCCCTGCCTGCGATTATCTTGGCTGCATTAGTGTATCGCGGCAAACTCAACCAGGGTATTGAAGAATTTCTTAAAGGTGCCAGTCACCCTAACCTGATTCTGATGTTCATGGTGTTTATGCTGGCGGGAGCATTTGCCAGTGTTAGCAGTGCTATTGGCAGTGTCGATGCCACCGTGCAAATGGGCCTGTCGGTGATTCCACCAGAATTTGTCTTGCCGATGCTATTTATTATTTCGGCATTCATTGCCACCGCAATGGGCACTTCAATGGGAACGATTGCTGCCTGTGCACCGATTGCCTTTGGCTTTACTCAAGCCACAGATATTACCGTGATTCATGCCATTGGTGCTGTCGTCGGTGGTGCGATGTTTGGTGATAACCTGTCGATGATCTCGGATACTACGATTGCGGCGACCAGCAGCCAGAAAGTCCAGCTACGGGACAAGTTCCGGGTCAATGTCTGGATTGCGGTGCCGGCATCAATTGTCACTATTGCGATTTATTTCTTTCACACCAGTACAACAAGCAGCGTGGAATATAAGGAGTTTAACTGGCTATTAGTCCTGCCTTATATTGCGGTTTTTGTCTTGGCCTTTAGTCGTCTGCATGTACTTGCGGTCTTGGCAATTGGCGTATTGCTATCGGGCTTATTTGGTCTGTTCGCGACATCAGAGTTTGACCTGCTCAAACTGAATACTTCAATTTATGATGGTTTTGTGGGGATGTTCGAAGTCGCTTTGCTATCGATGTTCCTCGGTGGCTTGTCCGCCATCATGCAACGTGAAGGCGGTTTACGCTGGCTGATCGAACGGATCTATGCGCTAACCAGTTTATTTAAAGTTGGCCGTCAACGTGCCGGTGAAATTGGTATCAGTTTTCTGGTAATTTTCTCGAACCTGTTTGTGGCCAATAATACCGTGGCGATCATCTTGTCTGGTGATATGGCACGTGAAGTGGCAAAAGAATATGGCGTTGATCCAAAACGGTCTGCTGCCTTGATGGATATTTTCTCTTGTGTAGTTCAAGGCCTGATTCCTTACGGCGCACAGCTATTGCTGGCCTGTTCGATTGCCAAGCTGTCTCCGGTAGAATTGATTGGTGGCGTTTATTATTGCTGGATTCTAGCGATCTTTGCAGTACTGGCAATTGCGTTTAGGTTTCCCCGACTCAAAGCAAATGCTTAAGCAGTAAAAGTAAAAATCAGCGATCCTTATGGATGGCTTTTTTATTTCTATTTTTCTTCCTTTGTTTTGAAGAGTTTTCGTGCCTGTAAAAGTGTTTGCCCAGTTGCAGCTTTATAGGCACGCGCCAATGCAGATTGATCAGAATAATCCAGCTGCTGAGCAATTTCAGTCAGGCTAAGTCCCTGCTGTAATAGCGTCTCACAGCGTTTCATTCGCTCCTGTTCCAGCAACTTTTTAAAGGAACTGCCCTGCTTGCTTAAATAACGCTGCAAGCTGCGTGATGACATCCATAGCTGCTGTGCCAGTTGCTCAATTTTAATTGCTTGATATTCAGTACGTAGCTGATCAGCAATAATTTTTCGTGCCTGCTGTAATATTGATTCATTTGAAGACCTGGTAGCAATGGCTTCTTCAGCCTGGCGGACGAGCAGCTGTAACAGCATCGGATCAGCCTGTTCTGACCTGAATTGTAAATCTTGTAAGTCCAGCTCAAAACTATAATAGGCCTGAGAAAAACGCACGTCCACGCCAAAGAATTTCTGATAATGCCGTTGTGCCATCAACGGTACATGAGCTAACCGAACACAACGTAGTACCAGCGGATGATCCTGTAAAATATAACGACCCAGTTGCACCATCGCTGCAATCGTTAATTCATTCAGCAACTGATATTTCTCATGCAAAAAATCCCAGTACAGTTCAATACTTTGTTCATGCTGTTTTATCTGCAGAGGGACAAACTCACTACCATCCACTACTAGCCGTTGAAAACGCATGATATAACCGATCATCTCGGAAATACTGCTACTTTTCGAGGCCATATAACCCAATACCCCAAAATGCTCCGGACGAATAGACTGGACAATTTCAAAAATTAATTGCGGACAATGCAGATACGTTTGGGTTCTTTCAATAACTGTGTTTAATAACTCAAGAGGAACTTCAGTATCAAAAGGCTGGTCAATTAAATGGCGCAATGAGGTATTTAGATCTTTAAGAAAATCAGCCTGCAGGGGTTCTATATCCAGGCCGCGCAGATGCGTAGCCCACAGTTGAATATAACCATTTGATATTCGTATGTCCTGCATGTGTAATTCTCTATGAGTGCAGCAATTTGACAAGCTTTATTTTCATTTGGCGTAAAATGTATAAAAATTGGCAATAACTGTCAAAACAATTTGTGTAATAGTCGACATACTGTCAGCATCGACATCAACAAGAATGACAAAAGATGAATGCACCATTAAAAACAACTGTACAGCCGGTGGTTCGCACCAATCTTGACTTTAAACTTGATGAAATTCCTCGCTTCTGGTTTGGCGGTGATCCTTTCCTAACCCGTATGTTTGACGCCTTGAGCCTGACTTTTCCGGATGGTGAACGCTACTTCATTCAAAGCGTACGCCTATTTCGCGATAAAATTACCGATCCTGACCTGCAAAAACGGGTAGCAGACTTTATCCGTCAGGAAGCACAACATGGTATTGCCCATGAAAAGATGAACCAGATCATGAAACAGCAAGGTATGCCAGTAGATCAATTCATTCAGCGTTTAAACAGAATTTTTAAATTCGAACTGGAAAAACGCTCACCTCAATACAACATTGCCATGACCGCTGCGGCTGAGCATATGACTGCGCTGATGGCAGAAACCTTCTATGCTTATAAAGACACCTTGAAAGAAGCGCATCCTTATGTGCGTGCCCTGTTTGCCTGGCATGCAATCGAGGAAATGGAACATCGTGATGTTGCGTTTGATGTAATGAAACAAGTGGGCGATGTACCAGAAAATCTACGAAAGTTCACCTTAGCATGGACCAGTGTATTGATGATCGGCTTTACCATTTATCGGGCCAATGTGATGTTAAAGCATGACGGGTTTACGCCACGCCAACGTCTGCAGATGAATATTCGCGGCCTGCCATGGTTCTTTGGTAAAAAAGGCAAGCTGACCCGTATGGGCAAACAGTATCGTGACTGGTTTAAAAAGGATTTCCATCCTAGCCAGCATCCTGTAATTGCTCAATACGACGTCTGGGTAAAAACACTGAGTGAAACCGATGATCCAATTCAGGCTGGTGAAGCATTCTGGCGAGCAGCTAAAGACTAAAAAAATAAAAGTAAGAAAATAAAAAAGCCTTTAACTAAAGGCTTTTTTCTTGCTGATGATTACCATTTGGCATAATGCTGTTCAAGCAAAGCATATTCATCTAGCAATACATATTCCTGATCATCCTGCTGAATGGTCCCGGATACTCGTGCCTGCCATTGGCTAAACTGGCTACCGACCAGACGCAGATTCAGATTTTCATAACGGCGCCAGCCCGTCGTCACACGCAAATTTAGCTTCTCATCCAGTGAGTGTATACTCCACTGATTTTCTGATTCCTGCTGAAACAGCACGTCGGTCAAGGCATAAATCTTGCCGTTAACCCATAGACAGTTTTCATTGCCAAAGCTTTCATTTACGCCTGATGCAAGATTAATTCCAATCCGGTTCTGCTTGGTATCCCAAAAATTACAGGATAACCAGAACCATGCTGTTTCGGGACGCAAAAAACCACAGGTATCATCCAGTGAAGCAAAGGTACGTTCATTAAACTGGATGGTCTGCCCTTGTTTGTTAACAAAATGTCCTTCACAGCCCAAAGTCGTTAATTTCTGGGTATAAGTCCAGCCATTAATACCTGTTGGACTACACATACTGAGTGGATCTGTTCCGGCACAGAAAATCCGGGCACTCAGCTTTATATCTCCATATTTGGTCACAGTGATATAACGCACACCATTGGCATGCTGAATTTCAATCTGGTATGGAGATTTATGAAAATAACTATGATTAAACAGCGGCTGTTCATCTAAAACAGTGTGACGTGACAGAAAATTGATCGCATTCCATTCCCGCACTTCATTGGTCTGATGATCATAGATATAGAAGAAACCATGCCCTGCCCAGGCAATATCAGCGATCGCTACGCCAATACTGTAGTGTTCATGCTGAATGCTACAGAATTTGAATTTTTTGTATTTAAGATGCTTACGCCAGCCGGCAACAATCTGGCCATAAGGAGTTTTGTACTGGTAAGCATTGTAATCGATACTTTTGGGAATCTCTTTGAAACGTCCGTAACGGGGTTGTCCATTTGCCTGAATTAAATCCATATAAGGCATTCCATCTAAGTCGGAGAGTTTATACAGCCGTGTTCAATATTATGCTAATTCCTTAGTCTTGATAAGGAAATTTTTCTACCGTTTATCGCCAAATTGTGAGCAAGAATTTGATTTCATTTGAATCTTATTCTTTTTCTGAGGATCCAAAATTTTAATTATCTGTATAGGAGACTTTTTTTGCGACATGGATGTCGCCCATTGAGCAGCATTATCAGGATGTAATGTCTGCTGATTAAAAAGCCTTTGGTTACTTTGGGCTTTTCCAAAGTAATATCTACCTGCAGAAAAGTTTTTGAAGCATTTTTCTCGCACACCCATTTTCATTATAAGTCGGCATATTGATTCTTTAGTAAATCATTACTTTTGTTTCGGCAAAAGTAACAAAACTATTTTGTAATGGCTGCAAGTATATCCCTATACCTCAGCCTTACGGCAACATCTATATTGTCTAACCGATCTGCTCATACGTAAGCATTAAAAAAGAAGGCTGTAACTCTCAATCCTTGCCTCCCCCTCCTTTTACAAAGAAGGAGGATTTTTATTGCATAAAAAAATCGCACTCAATTGCTTGAATACGATTTTTAAATCGTCCCAACCCTCCTTTTTTAAAGGAGGGCTATTCCCTCTTTCGTAAAGAGGGTTAGGGAGATTATTTACATCTCAACCATTTCCACGCCATCAATGCCTGCAACAGTCATCAAGTCTTTGTCACCACGACCTGAAACAGTGGCAATGATGATCTGGTCTTTAGACATCGTTGGAGCAAGTTTAGTCACATATGCCATCGCATGTGAGCTTTCTAGCGCAGGAATAATACCTTCGATCTTGGTGAGGTCACGGAAACCTTGTAATGCTTCTTCATCATTGATCGGTACGTATTTCACGCGATCCATATCTTTCAGGAAGCTGTGTTCCGGTCCAACACCCGGATAATCCAGACCCGCAGAAATCGAATGCGTTTCGATAATCTGACCTTGTTCGTCAGACATCAGATAAGTACGGTTACCGTGTAGCACACCGACATGACCAGCATTCAATGGTGCAGAATGCTTACCACTTTCGATACCATGACCTGCTGCTTCAACGCCATACATTTTCACATCTTGATCATTCAGGAATGGATAGAATAAGCCCATCGCATTTGAACCACCGCCGACGCAAGCAACCAGAGCATCCGGAAGACGACCCGCCTGTTCCAGAATCTGACGGCGTGCTTCACGACCAATAATCGACTGGAAATCACGAACCAGTTGTGGATATGGATGTGGGCCTGCTACCGTCCCGATTGCATAATATGTAGTATCAACATTTGTCACCCAATCGCGCATTGCTTCATTCATGGCATCTTTCAAAGTTTTAGAGCCACTTTCTACTGCAACAACTTTTGCACCCAACAAACGCATACGATACACGTTCATGGCCTGACGTTTTACATCATCTGCGCCCATATATACAACACATTCAAGACCCAAACGCGCTGCAATGGTTGCCGTTGCAACGCCATGCTGACCTGCACCAGTTTCCGCAATAATACGTTTTTTACCAGACAGTTTTGCCAGCAGCGCCTGACCAATCGTGTTATTTACTTTATGCGAACCTGTATGGTTTAAGTCTTCACGCTTCAAGTAAATTTGCGCACCACCCAACTCTTTCGACCATCGTTCAGCATGATAAAGCGGACTTGGACGACCTACGTAGTAAGCGAGGTCACGGTCGAATTCTGCCAAAAACTGTTCGTCATTTTTCATACGGAAATACAGCTTCTCCAGGTCTTCCAGAGCTGCCATAAGTGTTTCTGACACAAAACGCCCGCCATGAATACCGAAATGCCCTTTTGCATCAGGGAATTGGGTATAGTCAATCACATTATTTTGCTGATCCACGTAGGACTCCTTGCATAAAGCGTTCGATGAGTTGTTGGTCTTTAATACCTTTTGCGGACTCGACACCGCCGCTCACGTCCACCGCATACGCATGTGTGGTGAGAATTGCCTGTTCGATATTGTCAGGATTTAATCCCCCTGCCAAGATCAAAGGAATATTGAGTTTAGGGAAAGTGGTCCAGTCAAAACTATGCCCTGTTCCACCTTTTAAGTCTGGATGCCATGCGTCTAACAGCACTGCACTTGCGCCTACATCCTGATATTTTTGAATTTCAGCTACTACATCCAGACCGGGTTTGACCTGAATGGCTTTGTACCAACGGCGTCCAACCTGTCTGGCAATCGACTGACACTGCTCTGGTGTTTCATCCCCATGAAATTGCAGGATATCCAGCGGCACGGTTTTTAAAATAGTCTGAATTTCATCGGCACTGCTATTTACGAATAATCCCACTGCCTGTACATAGGCAGGAACTGTCTGAATCAGTATTTCAGCGTGCGCTAAAGTCACACTACGCGGACTCGGCGGATAAAATACAAATCCAATCGCATCACAGCCTGCATTGACTACAGCATGTACATCTTCAACTCGGGTAATTCCACAAATTTTGGCACGGGTTCGCATATTGATTTGGCTCGAAAATTTCCTCAATGTCATAGCCGATCTATAAAATTGAGCAAATCATTGTAAAGCAATTTTTATAGCTTGCGTAAAGTTCGATCTGATATTTATTTATTCAGATTGTTTAAATGACATGCTCGACTTATACTGCGCTCAACTTGCAACAAGTCAAAGCTTTCTGCTTTAGGGAAGCTGGTGTAAATCCAGCACTGCCCCCGCAACGGTAAAAAATGAAATGTCAATCAGTTTACACCACTGCATACAACGATATAGAGATGTGGGAAGGTGGATTGGCAGCATGGCAACGGCCCTGCACATTTAAGTCCGGATACCTGCTTGTTGTGTTCTTTAACTCAATCATTCACGGGGAGTGAATGTATGGAGCACATATCATGAATATTCAATTTCAGCCTGCTGCTTTAGCGGGTTCGATCGCACTTGCGTTGGGTTTCACATCTTCTGTTCATGCTGCTGAACAAAATATTGCTAGAGCATCTTTAAATACGATTGTAGTGACCGCTACACGTTCTGAGGAAAAAATTGAAAATGTGCCAGCGCGAATTTCGATTATTGAGCCACAAGTCCTTGAGCAATCTCCTATAGCCTCATTTCCTGAGCTTTTAAAATCAGAAGCTTCAGCAAATATTGTCCAATTAGGTGACTTGGGACAGCAATCCTCAATTTTTCTTCGGGGTACAAACTCGACTCAAACGCTAGTTCTACGGGATGGTGTCCGCTTAAATACCGCAACTACAGGTGCTGCAAGTATTCCTTTCCTTGATACGACCGATATCAAGCAAATTGAAATTCTCAAAGGCCCAGCATCTGTACTTTATGGAACAGATGCTATTGGTGGTGTGATACAACTCATTTCGAAAACGCCTGAAAAAACAAGTGCATTTGTTACTGGAGAAATCGGCGAAAATAAAACTTATAAATCATTGGTAGGCGCTGATCTGGCCGAAGACGGACTTTATGCCCAAATCCGTGGTCAACGCTTAGAAACAGATGGAACAGCAGTTAAAGAAATTAAAAATAACCCTAAAGCTGCTTTCGAACAAAAAGGCTATAGTGCCAAAATTGGTGTAGATAAAGATGCTTACGGTCTGTCTTTAGACTACAGCCAAAATGAAGGCAACAGCCAATATGATAATTTTGGTGCTTTGACCGATCAGGATTTCAAAAATGAAATTATTAACCTGAAAGGTCATATTCAAGTCCAGCCTTCTATTGAACTAAATGCACGATTATCTCAGTTCAAAGATGATCTGTATCAAAATGATCCTAATTACCTTGGCGAACTTGATTATGTATTAAGTAAAACTCAGGAAGCTGAACTATACGGTAAATGGCAAATCACCCCTCACCAAAATATTTTACTTGGTTCCACTTTCCAGAATATTAAAGGTGACGTTTTATCATATGGCAAAAAATATGATACCGACGTAGATTCTCAAGGTTATTACATTCAACACCAATACAATCATTCTGGCTTAAACACACAGGTTGGCCTTCGTATTGAAGATCATGAACAATATGGTACTCATACAATAGGACAGGCTGCTGTTCGCTATCAGATTCTGCCACTAACTAGTATTTATACAAATATCGGTACAGCTTTCCGTTCACCCACATTGAATGAGCTATATAGTTCATCTGGCAATCCGGATTTAAAACCGGAAGAAAGTATTTCTTATGAAATCGGTTTAGATCAAAAACTTACTTATGGGTTTAGTAGTGGTATTTCCCTATATCGAAATCAAGTAGATCATTTAATTGATGCGACTGGTGCAACGGGTTATAAATTTAAAAACTTGGACAAGGCGACATTTGAGGGTACTGAAGTTTACCTGAAATGGGCTGGCGAACATCTTTATGCGAATGCAACATACAATTATGTACGGGCCCAAGATGATTCCACAAATGAAGATTTGAGCCGTCGCCCTCGTCAAAAAGCAGCATTTACGACTGGTTGGCAGGAACCAACTTTTGGTTTTTCTACTACCCTGACTGCTAACTCATCTTCTGATAATAGCGCATACGATAATGTCCGTATTCCAGGTCATTTCAATATTGATATGCATGGTTATTACAACGTTAATGAAGCTGTGAAGTTATTTGCTAATATTCAAAATGTGGGTGATAGCAAATATCGTACAGCTTATGGTAGCGGCAGTTACTACATCAACGGCGGCCGCCTTGCCTCTGCCGGTGTAACTTTCAAATACTAATTTCATCCAGCTTGAACAAATACTTTTGAGAATCATGTCATGCCTATGGCATGATTCTTTTTATTTACAGCATTTAATTATTTAAGGATCTATTATGGGCCACCGTTTAAGTAAGATCTATACCCGTACCGGCGATTCAGGTACCACAGGTCTGGGTGATGGTTCACGTGTTGCCAAGGATGATTTACGTATCACCGCTTTGGGTGATGTCGATGAACTCAACGCAACCATTGGTGTATTACGCTCCCAGATCAGTATAAGTCCAATTGAAGATAAAGCGACTTGGGACAAATCACTTAGCCTGATCCAGCACTGGTTGTTTGATTTGGGTGGTGAGGTCTGTATTCCCGGTTTTAACTTGGTTCAACCGGTATCTATTGATTTTTTAGAAAATGATATTGACCGTATGAATGAAGCCTTACCAATGCTGAAAGACTTTATTTTGCCGGCTGGTTCATTGTCTTGTAGCTATGCCCATCAGGCGCGCGCTGTTTGCCGTAGAGCTGAGCGCAGTGTCATGTCTGTACACAGCCGTGACCAGAATATTCAGGCAACCTCACTTCAACTACTTAACCGCCTATCAGACTGGTTATTTGTAGCTTCACGTACTTTACAACGTGCTGAAGGCGGTTCTGAAGTACTATGGCAGAAAAATATCAATGAAACTATTGATTAATAAAACCGCTAAAACTTATTAAACTCCACAGAAAAATCTGCGTCGACGATCTTTGCAATAAAGTTCCAATGGCGCAGAATATCGTCATTGTTCCGTCATAATTATTCGACATCATGTATTTATCTTTATTTTTTCAGGTTATCGCAACATGCGTATAATCGGCCATCGTGGTGCGCGTGGGGAAGCACCAGAAAACACCCTCGGTGGATTTCAATATATTCAGGAAATCGGGATTCGCGCGGTTGAGTTTGACGTACGTCAACTTAAAGACAATGCCTTGATTATTATGCATGATGATGATTTTGTACGTACCACAGGCCAGCAAAAGCATCTTTATGAATGCAGCCGTGAAGAACTGTCCCCATATAATCATGCCGTACAATGGTCTGAATGGAATCAGGTTGAACCAACTCCCCTTTTAAACCAGACTTTAAATGTCATTCAGAACTTTGATCATATCGAAGTCGAAATCAAAGAAGTGGCTTCCGAAGCTGCCGCGGAACAAATCACCCTGGAATTACAGCAACAACTCCAGGGCTTTGAACATTCAGCTATTATTACCAGTTTTGATGCCAAAATTCATGCTGCACTGCAACAACAAAAATCACAGTTTAAGCGTGGTTTATTGATTGAAACTGATGTAAAACATAAAGCCATTGATCAGGCACTTGAACTGGGTTGTTGTCAGATTGGTTGGATGAATGAATTGGCCAACAAAGAAATGATTAAGGCAACTCAAACTGCCCAACTGAATATCAGTGTATGGACAGTCAACGATATTGAGCGTGCCAAAGAATTACGTGATTTAGGTGTGCAAGGTTTAATCACTGATTATCCTAAACTTATGCTGCAACAACTCTAAAGATAATAAATTTTTTGTTTTCTCCACCTCTTAGATTTAAGAGGTTTTCTTTTAATTGTCAGATAGTGAAAAGCTGAGTAAACGTATTGCTATACATCTGTATCTAATCTTATTAACAGTGTACTCATTATGGAGAGCTTCCATGAAAGTACTGACTTGATGGTCATGACTGATAATACATTCTTAGAACTATTTGTTTTGAACTTATTTTTATATGGCTAATACTGATACACGCATGAACTAAATAGAAATTTTCTGCTTCATAACAGGTCAAATTCTTAATTTTGATGGTTAAAAACTGCACCTTGTCACAGCTTAAAATGTCACATTTCGTTTTAATTATTCTGTTACTCATAAGTACAATACACCTGTGCAATAAAGCTAGTGCCACCCTATTGCCCATGTTAATATGCATAAGTTCAATTCCCTATAAAGCTTAGAGGATTTGGCCTTTTAGATATACCTTCCTAGGTTCAGAAACATCTTCTTCCTAGGTTCCAGGAGTGCTGTTGGAGATGAATGCTCCCCTACCTCAAGCCCCAATTAACTGGGTCGCTGTATTTGCTTTGGTTGCATTGCCAATCGTAGCTGTCATTGCGATCCCGTTGTATGCGTATCACCATGATTTCAGTCTTGCTGCCTGGATCAGTATGTTTGTTTTACTTGGCGTTAGTAGCCTTGGTATTACAGCGGGTTACCATCGTCTTTGGGCACATCGTGCTTATGAAGCGACTTTACCACTAAAAATCATTCTGATGATCATGGGTACATTTGCTGTACAAAACAGTATTTTGTACTGGGGCTCAGGTCACCGTACCCATCACCGCCATGTCGATGATGTCGAAAAAGATCCATACTCGATCAACAATGGTTTCTGGTATGCGCACCTGGGCTGGATGCTTCGTGATTATCCGGCAGCAGAACCGAACTACAAAAATGCACCTGACCTGCAGAATGACAAAGTCGTGATGTTCCAGCACAAGTACTATGTACCGCTGGTGATTGCTGTGCATGCTGCGATTCTGCTTCCTATTGGCTGGGCAGTAGGCGATGTGTGGGGTGTATTGTTACTCGGTGGTCTGGTTCGTCTGATCCTGAGCCATCACGTGACTTTCTTCATTAACTCATTGTGTCACATGTGGGGTTCACGTCCATATACCGATGAAAATACAGCACGTGATAACTTCTGGTTAGCAATTGCCACCTGGGGTGAGGGTTATCATAACTATCATCACATTTTCCAGTACGATTACCGTAATGGGGTGAAATGGTGGCAGTATGATCCAACAAAATGGTTAATCTGGACCTGCTCTAAACTGGGGCTGGCAAAAAACCTACGCCGTATTCCAAGCTTTAACATCAAGAAAGCTGAGCTGGCAATGAAGTTTAAATATGCCGAGCAAGATCTTGCCGTGTATGGTCATGATGTTAATGAAGACATTGCCAATGTCAAAAGCAAGATTGCTCTTGAATATGATGCTTTCACACAGACCTTGAATGACTGGGCTAAGCTGAAAGAAAAAGAAATTCAAGTGAAAAAGGCAGCAGTTGCTGAAAGAATCCATCAGATGGATGACAAGTTGAAGATGGAATTCCAGCTGGTGGAACAACGCCTGTCTCATCACCGTGAAACTCTGAATTTACTGGTTCGTAACCTGAAAAAAACGCCAGTATCTGAATAATTTAGATACTGTACAAATGCTCCGAATTCGGGGCATTTTTTATTTATAGCTGGTCAAAAATGATCAACAGTTTTCGTTATCATTCTTTGTTATAGTGAACTAAACATACGTTAAATCTGATTGCTATGCACTTTAATGCCCGTTATAACACGCTCCCTTCCCGCCTCTATCATCATCAACAACCGGTTCCATTAAAAGGACCTAAAGCAGGTCATTTCAATGAGGCTTTGGCTGATCAGCTGCAGTGGTCAGAACAGGACAAAGCTGAATGGATAGAAATTTGTAGTGGTCAGAAAACTTTCGCTGAATTTGAACCCCTCGCAATGGTATATGCCGGGCATCAGTTCGGCCAATGGGCGGGACAGCTCGGTGATGGACGCGGTCTGTTGATTGCGCAAATTCTGGATAAAAATAATCAGACTATTGATCTACATTTAAAAGGTGCCGGATCTACACCATATTCCCGCATGGGCGATGGTCGTGCTGTATTACGTTCAGTCATTCGTGAATATCTTGCAGGCCATGCCCTAAACTGTTTAGGTATTGCTTCCAGTAATGCTGTTGGTTTTACCTCCTCTGCTCAAGGGATTCAGCGTGAAAAACTTGAACCTGGCGCGATGATGTTACGGACCTCCGACTGTCATATTCGTTTTGGTCATTTTGAATGGATCAATCAGTATCAACCTGATCTTTTAAGTGAATTTGCCCAGAAATGTATGGAGTGGCATTATCCAGAATGTCTTGAAGCAGAGCAGCCGATTCTGGCGTTTGCAACAAAAGTTATTCAACGTACGGCTGTGATGATTGCGAAGTGGCAACTGGTCGGCTTTGCTCATGGCGTCATGAATACCGACAACCTGAATATCACTGGTTCTACACTGGACTTTGGTCCTTATGGATTTATGGAGCGTTTCCGCCCGAACTGGATCAATAACCATTCGGATTATCAAGGGCGTTATACCTATCAACAGCAACCAAGTATTGCTCACTGGAATTTATGGCAATGGCTGAATAATCTTGTACCACTCTGCCCTACTGACTATGACAGGGAACAATGGAAGCAGGATTTAGCAGCTTGTTTAGAGCATTACGAGCCGACTTTCCTTGAGCACTATAAACTCGGTCTAAATCAGAAAATGGGCTTGCCAGGTTTTCATAAAGACAGTTTTGATTGTGCCATGGCGTTCCTGCGTATCTTGCAATCTGAGCAATTTGACTACACGCAAAGCTTTATCCGTTTGCATAATAAAGAGTATGACGTCATTAAGGATGATTGCTTAGACCGTCGTGCTTTTGAAAGTTTCTTGAGCCAGTATGAAACTATTCGCGAGTTTCAAGATACCACTGAGCTGGATACGCAAATGACTAAAGCTAATCCATATTATATTTTGCGTAATCATATGGCCCAGAAAGCTATCGAGCTTGCTGAAGCAGATGACTTCTCAGAAGTAGATCGCCTGTTCAAGTTACTTGGCCAGCCATTTACCAAGCAATCAGAACTCGAACAGCCTGAAGATTTAGGCCCTTTACCAAGTGATGTCCCAGAAGTCATGGTGAGTTGTTCATCTTAATTTATTCACAACTTTCCACTAAGCTGTGGATAATATTTAAATTATCCACAACTTTTCTTTAAATTATTCAAAGCTTATGACCTTGTACCCAATAGCATCTGAAAATCACACTCTCTCCATGAGGTCAGTTGTACCCAATCGTTCAGTGAGAGCAGTGATGTATACAGTTAAGCTGAAAATTGAATATGGAGAAATACTACGAGATATTTACCCTTGTATCCGCACCGGTTAGCATATGAATAAAAAACATTAAATTATAGGATTGGAAGAGCCAAATCTCGATGCATCTCCAATCAAAGAGTTGATAAAAAACTCTTATCAACAGGTGGCTTTTAATTTATCTCGAATGAAGCAGAAAGATATTGAACTATTGAAGCAGATCAAATTATTTGCCTTCTAAAAAAATTATTTATTATCTCCTATATTATTGTTATTTTTTATTTTCTTAATTCTTTTTAAATTTATAAATGAGCTTATTCCTCAATTATTTTAATAAAATAATTAACAGACTTAACCTAGTAAATTTAAATATATAGTTAGACATCTCAGAATATATACATAACTCCTATTTTTCTACTCTCTTTATTTTTATGCGTAAAATAATAAGATTGAATTGTCGTTCTCTGTAATTAAAAAATACAGATCGAATACTAACTCTTCATTTTCTAATAATAAAAATAAAAACTGGTATTACTATTTTTAAATTCAGTCACATAATATCCATTCTGTATTTAGCTTTTAGCTCCTACCTTAGTACAGGCAAATTAACCTTTGCTGAAAAAAATAATTTAAAGGAAGGAAAAAAATGGCAACTCAAGATAATGATAACGATACAGGTACTTCAAATCGCGGATTTGCAAGTATGGACTCCGAAAGACAACGAGAAATAGCAAGTCAAGGCGGTCGAGCTGCCCATGCCAGTGGAAATGCTCACGAATTTAGCTCTGAAGAAGCCAGAGAAGCAGGACGTGCGGCTCATCGAAGCGGTAATGCACATGAATTTACCTCAGAAGAAGCCCGTGAAGCTGGTAGCCGTAGTCATTCAGGACGCCGCAGCAGCTATGATGACGATGATGATGACGATCGGGATCGTTCCAGCGGTCGTGGTCGTGGTCGTAACCGTGATGACGATGATGAGGACGATCGCGGTCGTTCCAGCGGTCGTGGTCGCAGCCGTGATGACGACGATGATGATGACGATCGTGGCCGCTCAATTGGTCGAGGCCGTGGTCGTAACCGTGATGACGATGATGAGGACGATCGCGGTCGTTCCAGCGGTCGTGGTCGCAGCCGTGATGACGACGATGATAATGACGATCGTGGCCGCTCAAATGGTCGAGGCCGTGGTCGTAACCGTGATGACGATGATGATGACGATCGCGGTCGTTCCAGCAGTCGAGGTCGTGGACGCAGCCGTGATGACGACGATGATGATGATGACGATCGTGGCCGCTCAAATGGTCGAGGCCGTGGTCGTAACCGTGATGACGACGATGATGATGACGATCGTGGTCGTTCCAGCGGTCGTGGCCGTGGTCGCAGCCGTGATGACGATGATGATGACGATCGTGGCCGCTCAAATGGTCGAGGCCGTGGTCGCAACCGTGATGACGACGATGATGATGATGACGATCGTGGTCGCTCAAATGGTCGAGGCCGTGGTCGTAACCGTGATGACGATGATGATGACGATCGTGGCCGCTCAAATGGTCGAGGTCGTGGTCGCAGCCGTGATGACGATCGTGGCCGCTCAAGTGGTCGTGGCCGTGGTCGTAACCGTGATGACGATGATGATGACGATCGTGGTCGTTCCAGCGGTCGAGGTCGCGGTCGCAACCGTGATGACGACGATGATGATGATCGTGGCCGTTCAAGTAATCGTGGACGTGGTCGCAGCCGTGATGACGATGATGATGACGATCGTGGTCGCTCAGGTGGTCGTGGACGCAGTCGCAGCCGTGATGACGACGATGATGATCGCGGTCATTCTGGCGGTCGAGGCCGTGGTCGCAGCCGTGATGACGATGATGATGACGATCGCGGTCGTTCGGGAGGTCGAGGCGGAAGAAATACCCCGCCACGCGATGACCGAGGTCGTTTCACTTCCAGGTAAGTTATTTAGGAGCAACCGGAAAGATATAGATGAAAGGTTTATATTTTTCTAAAAAACATTTTGAATTTCTTATAAATTTAAAGCGAGCAGATTAGTCTGCTCGCTTTTTTATATGATTTATTTACATGCTATTTTATTGAATACGCTCTGGCGGATTTTCTATCCATCGGGAACTCGATGCCGATTGCATTAAAGCTTTCGCTGCTTTTGCGACAAACATCGAAACCTCGTCATCTACTTCCTCATTGTCGCTATAAAGCGGGAAAGTACCAGGCTGGTTTTGAATAACAATGTCATCAATAATCCAGCCACGATATGCATTATAGTACTGATCGACAGTATCGAATTTAAACCGGATTTTAACATTGGATTGCCCCGCATATTCATCTAAAGAAATAGCT
The DNA here is from genome assembly GCF_001077515.1 of Acinetobacter sp. VT 511. NCBI lineage: Bacteria > Pseudomonadati > Pseudomonadota > Gammaproteobacteria > Moraxellales > Moraxellaceae > Acinetobacter > Acinetobacter sp. VT 511. The sequence goes on from NZ_LFRE01000062.1 coordinate 30,529, forward strand.
TCTTGCTGGGCAAATTGAGGTGCAAGGTTAAAGCCAAAGTTTGAGAATGGAATTGACCAGCGGTTATAATCTGTTTGCGGATCAGACAGCGGATTTAATCGCGCCAGTTTTTTAAATTCCCCTCCATTGACTGAAACTTCCACATCCATGGCATCATACCCTCTGCTACTTGGATTTACTGATTCAATTTCCCACCAGGTTTTAAAACTTAAGCTGATTGGTTTTTGTGTAGTGCTCAGGTCAATTACTGGTGAAGTCAGTGTTCCATAATACGCCTGTGCTGACGTTCCACCATTCAGTCTTGTTTCTACTGGCTGCCCTTCCTCGGTTAAAAGACTGGCTTCTTTATTTAAGAAACTACCTGCAACACCATTGCCATACCAATATGCATAATTGCCTTGAGCAGGATCTGGCAGTTTGCCATTACTGCTATCATCTGGTGCCAAGGTCACTAAACGATTCATATCTTTATTAATAATCTTGTGATTTTTTTGCAGTAAAGACCATTTTGTTTCTTCAACTGTAGAGGCATTTTCCCATTCATCTCGGGTAGCAGAGTCTTCTTCAAAAGTTTCCTGCCAAATACTGGTCGTAGCTTCAGTATTTTGTATCAAGGTAAATTGACTACCCCCTGAAATAGAGGACGTCACTGCAACCTGCTTTGTTAGACTTATATACCCGGGTGCGCTGATCATAAGCGTTGCATTTTTTAAGGTATCGCCAAGCTCATCAGATACATTAAAAGCTAGACTGAAATATCCTTTCGCATCAGTTAATGCTGTAACGAATGCGCCATTGGTAGCGGCACCACCTGATAATGAAACCTGTGCATTTGCCAAAGGCTGACCTTGCGCCAAAACTTGCCCTGATAGTGTCCCAATAATTGCTTCATTTACCGGATGAATCGTTTCACATTCAGCATTATTACAAGTCAAAGGCACATTGATCGACAATTCCTTATTGGTATTTGTCGGATGAATAATGAATGGCACGATTGCAGTTTCAGAATGCTTTCTGACCAAAATATAGTAAATACCTGGTGCTAAATGAACTGAACCAGAAACACCCAAATGGTCTGTTGTATATTCTCGTGCCGAGGAAAAATCATTAATCACCGGAAGACGGTCATACTGGACAAAGAGACTGTGATCAACCGTATTATTATCAGAAATACTGGTGACGTTATTACTCCATTGTGCAGCTGATAAAATTCGAATGTCAGCATCTGCAAGCGCCAGATGACTTGCATCGGTAATGATTAATCGTTCTACTCCATTTGCTGGCGTTACGGTTTCTTCCGGGGTCGTTTGAGATGGTGGTGTAGAGCTACCAGAACTGCCTGAATCTGAACCACAGCCAGTCATTATCATTCCCGTAGAGGCAAGCAGCATTGTTGCTATAATATTGAGTTTCATGAGTAAAATCCTTATTAAAATAATAAATTAATTCTTATAATTCGCCTTTTAATAGGTATTTATTTTTATTATTAAGAAGCCTAAAAAATATATAACAAATCCATAGAAAATAAAAATATAAATTATTTCAAACCCAATTATTCAAAAAGTATTTATTAATATAAAATTCTATTTTTTTTGATTCAATCAACCCCTCAATTAAATTATCTTTTAATACTTATTTTTTATGAAAATAATTCTAATTATTTACTACATTTATTCTTAATAAAAACTTTATCACCTTGTTTTAAATAGAATATAGACAAATCAATTTATTCCAATTTCAATTAATCAAGCAAATATAAATCACATTATTATTTTCTACTAAAGCATGAAAAAAGGCACATAAAAATGGGCTCTAATGAACCCATTTTTAAAAGGATAAAAAATTTAAGTTTTCTTGGCTTGTAATATTTTGAAAAAAATAAATAATATTACAATCCACACTGGCAGCATCAGCACTGACAACATGAAACCTTGATCCCACATGATATAGAGCACTGTCAGCATAAAGACTAAAACCAGATAGTTACTCAGGGGTGAAAACAATGCAGGGAATTTAGTTTGTACAGTTTGGAGGCGAATGGCTTGCTTAAATTTAAGATGAATCAGTGTAATCATGATCCAGTTCAGTACTGCTGCTGCCACCACAATGTAAATTAGATAGCTTAGTGCTTTTTCAGGTACAAAATAGTTTAATAAAACACAGCCAAAAATCAGTAATGCTGAGAATAGCACCGCTGGCACTGGAATTCCTCGTGCATTCACCTTCTTAAAGGCTTTTGGAGCATTACCCTGCTCTGCCAGACCTAATAGCATTCTGCTATTGGCATACATCCCGCTATTACACACCGATAGCGAGGCTGTCAAAATAATAAAATTTAATAAGTGGGCGGCCCAATCAATACCCATCAGATTAAAAATCATCACAAACGGGCTATGCTCTAAATCACCTAAATTCAGCTGATTCCACGGCACAAGTGATAATAGAATTGCAAGTGAACAGATATAAAATAGAAATACACGAATTACAGTTTGATTTACAGCTTTTGGAATATTCTGATCCGGATTTTCGGTTTCCGCAGCAGCCATACTGATCAGCTCAATCCCGCCAAATGCAAACATCATAAAGGCCAGCATATAAAATAGGCCTTCAAAACCATTCGGGAAGAAACCGCCATGTGCCCATAAGTTCGTTATTGAAGCAGTAGAATCAACATCAGCAGTGACCAGCAAATAAATCCCAAATAAAATCATCGCGACAATCGCAAGGACTTTTATCATTGATAACCAGAATTCAGATTCGCCATAAATCTTTACATTGGTCAAATTCATGCCAGTGACCAGAATAAAGAAAAATAAAACCGAAACCCATGCCGGAATTTCTGGCCACCAGTAATTGATATATTTACCAACCGCAGTCAGCTCAGTCATCGCTACCAGAATATACAGAATCCAGTAATTCCAGCCCGTTAAAAATCCTGGAAAATTCCCCCAATATTTAAAGGCGAAATAGCTAAATGAACCGGTTACAGGTTCATGTACAATCATTTCACCGAGTTGGCGCATAATCAGGAAAGCAATCAAACCGCCCATCAGATAACCCAAAATAATGGATGGACCAGCAGACTGAATAATATGAGCTGAGCCTAGAAATAGACCGGTACCAATCGCACCGCCCATGGCAATCAGCTGGATATGACGATTCTTCAAACGGCGTTGAAGCTGCGGTGTTTCACTCTCCAAAACATATTCCCATGATGAATAAAAAATGGGATTGTATCGAGTCTATTGCCAATCAGCTAATCTATAAATTTAAGTGATTAGTTCTTAAACTTTTATTTTTTATTTAAGAAGGTTTCTTTCATTAAATTTTTACGTGCTCGAGTATCGATCTGCTATTCCTCACCAATTCAGATATTCATTTAAGTTGCTTTTATCGCGCTATTTTTATAGTAAAACGTACCACAGTATTCTTTAGTGAATAAAAAAGCGAATAGAGAAAATCTATTCGCTTTCGTGATTTCCTTGAACCAGAGTTAGTCCTCAGGATATTCAAAACGGTAACCTACACCATAAACTGCCTGAATCCACTCATGACGGTTACCCGTTTCAGCAGCCTCGGAAATCTTGCGGCGCAGGTTCTTGATATGACTGTCAATCACACGGTCTGCCACATCGAAGCTGTCCGGGTTAATATGATCCAGCAATTGCGCACGTGAATACACCTGACCCACATGTTCCAAAAACAGTTCTAATAAACGGAATTCTGTTGGGGTCAGGTTCAGCGCTTTTTGTTGATACCAGATGCGCTGTTGTGATTTGTCCATACGGAACAAATCATTGCTTTCCGGTTCGGCTTTGCGATCCAGACGGCGTAGAACTGCCTGCACGCGCGCGACCAGTTCCTTCGGACTAAATGGTTTACAGATGTAGTCATCTGCACCCATATTCAGGCCGAGTACACGGTCAATTTCTTCAGTACGTGCCGTCACCATAATAATCGGTAGATCGGACTGCTCACGCACCTTACGGCAGATGGTCAGGCCATCCATACGTGGCACCATCAGGTCCAGAATCATCAGGCTCGGCTTACGTTGAGTGAAACTGTTATAAGCTTCCTGTCCATCATGAAACATGCTGACTTCAAAACCAGCAGCTTCTAGATAGTCTCGCACCAATTGTGCAAGTTCGACTTCGTCTTCAACCAGCATAATGTGTTTCATGAATAAACTTCCTTATGATTTTATTTGTTTAGGAAAAGTCAGCTTGCAACGTAATCCACCGAGTGGCGAATGATCGAAGCTTAAACTTCCACCTAATGCTTGCGTAATTTTACACGATAATGCCAAACCCAGTCCGGTACCACCAGTGGCACGGGTACGCGAGTCATCTACACGATAGAAACGTTCACCTATTCGGGCCAGCTGTTCATCGGTCAGACCAAACGGACTGTCATCGACATATAAGGTCCATTCTTTGTCATTCTGTTCAGTATGAATATGTACCTGTCCACCCGCTTCAGTATAGCGAATACTGTTGCTCAGCAAATTAGCCACGATCTGTTTAAAGCGGTCCAGATCCAGCTCTACATCTGCGCCTTCACCTTCCGCAGTCACAGTTAATTGCGCCTGTTCAAACTTTGGATGGAAGTTCATTAATTCCTGCTGTACCACATCCCATGGATTAATCGTACTGACATACATCTGCAATTGCTGGGCATCAGCCTGTGCCAGGGCTGCCAAATCTAGAGTCAGTTTTTTCAGACTGCTCACCTGTGCCAGCATCGAAGCAAAATGTTCTGGGGTTGGCTTACGGATTCCATCCTGCATCGCTTCAATCTGTGCCTGCAACACGGCTAGTGGTGTTTTCAGCTCATGTGAGGTATCCGCTACCCATTGGCGACGTGAAGTCTCATGTTGATTGAGAATGACAGCTAATTGATTTAACTCATTGGATAAATCACCCAGCTCATCATTGCGGTTGACTTTAACCTGATGCTGATAATTACCTTTGGTTAACTCACGTGTACCTTGCAACAAGCGTTGAATCGGCTTTTTGAAATAAGTCGCTAACAGGAGTGCAGCGATCAGACTGGTCAGGATACTGAGGCCATATACCAGGAACAGGTAACGTTTCTGATTACTAAAGAAATTGATACTTAATGCATCTTCCTGATCCAGTACCGGTTTTAGCCCCAGGTAACCGACAATTTTATCGTCTACCATAATCGGGCGATAAGAAATCTGCTCATCCGAAGGTTCACCCACGACAAAACGGCGTTTGGCATCATAAAGAGATAAACGTGAGCTCAGACCCAAACGGTCAGGCATCTGGATAAACTGTTTTTTACCCGCTTGCGGCTGCGTTGTTAACTGCGAGCCATTTTTACGATCGGTTCTAAACAGGTTCTGATTAGAACTCAGCGGGAACTTCAAACCTTCAAAAGGCTGAAACTGCGAAGGTAAATTTGCTGCCAATACACGCAGTTCTTCCTCATTTACAGTACGTTGTTCAGCATCTGTGCCCATCAGGCTTGGTGCTACATTGGCTAGGGTGTGATCCTGAAAATAACGTTGCTGTAAGGCAATATCATACTGACGACGTAACCACCAGCGTGACAAACGGTCATAATCGTCCGGCGCTGCCTCACCTTCGATCTGTAGGATCTGAGCCTGAATTGCATTGCCCCAGTCATTATAAACGCCATAGACTTCGGCCAGGTTTTCAATGACATGATCAAGTTTCTGCATTTCCACATCGGCAACATAGCGGGTGAAATTACGCTGCATGTTGAGATGAAGCACACCGAGACTCACCGTGGTAATCACCAAGGTGGTAAACAGCACTGTTAAAAACAGCCGGAGTGCAATCGGAATGCGGCGAATATTCAAAAGCAGAGTCTCAGTTTTTCCTCTAGATTCATTATTGTAGCGAACACAAGCTGAAAAAACTCTTCATTGTTTCTTCATCTTTATTGTTTATTCTTTGCAACATAATACAGATCAAGCTCGTGGCTTGGAGACAAATACAATGAAAGCAATGACAAAAATCATCGTCCTGGGTACAAGTGTGTTATCAATGGGGGCATTGACCGCGTGTCAATCGACTAAGCATGCACCAAGTGAAGATCATCCGCAAATGATGAAACATCAACAAGATCATAAAGGTCGTCATCTGACTCCAGAGCAGCGCGAACAGTTCAAGCAAATGCGTGCACAACGTATGCAGCTGCATAAGCAAATGCAACAGGCCTGTGATAACAAAGCTGTTGGCAGTGCAGTTCAGGTGAAAGCCGGTGATAAAACTGTAGACGGTATTTGTCAGATCTCTTTCAAAGCAGACCGTAAAGATATGAAAGCTGCGCGTGGCGAGTTCCGTGGCATGAAAGGTGAACATCGCCCAATGCGTGGTGACTTCCGTGGAGCATTAAACCGTGGTGAAACATTAACTGATGCGCAACGTGCAGAGATGGTAAAACAGTTCGACCAGCGTCTGGCTCAACGTCAGGCACAGCAAAAAGCTGTTGTTCAGGCCTGTCAGGGTAAAAAAGATGGCGCAGCTGTACAGCTCAAAATAGGTGAAAAAACCATTAATGGTCAGTGTCACGTCCGTTTCCAGCCAAATGCTTCAGTTAAAGCACCAGCCGTTAAGACTTCTTAACTGAACGTTTCAAATTTATTGTTAAAAAAGGCACTTCCGGGTGTCTTTTTTTATGCGTGTTGATTGTTAGAACTAAGTCTATCTAAGTGTGCAGGTTTTTGACCATTCGTGTCAGATATTTTTTTATAAAAACGTTTACACTCAATATACTTAAGATTTCAAGGGTAATTATCTTTGACTTTACAGTCACCAAGAAATAGCCTTGAAATGCTTGTGCCAACAAGGAAGATGTTGCACGATTAGACCATGTCAATACGTGTCAATGAAGGCACGTTTCAATTTAATTCAGGATTATAACGCTGGTATAAACCAGTATTGAGGAAACCGATATGCCACAATACAAAGCGCCCTTACGTGATATGCAATTTGTTTTGCATGAGCTTTTAAATGTTGAACAACATTATGCCAGCCTGCCTGCATTCCAAGACAACGTAAGCCGTGAGCTCGTGGACCAGTACCTGGAAGCTGCCGCTGATTTCTGTGAAAATGAATTATCTCCTTTAAACCAGGTGGGTGACCGCGAAGGCTGTACCTGGAACGACGGTGTTGTAACGACTCCAACAGGCTTCAAAGAAGCGTATCAAAAATACATCGAACTTGGCTTCCCTTCTCTTTCTGCGGAAGAGCAATATGGCGGTCAAGGCTTACCGAACTCTTTAGGTATTACCATTTCTGAAATGGTCGGTACTGCGAACTGGGCATGGGGCATGTACCCTGGCCTGTCTCATGGTGCTGTACGTACTTTAGAACACCATGGTTCTCAAGAACAAAAAGATGCTTACCTGCCTAACCTGGTATCAGGTGTCTGGACAGGTACAATGTGTCTGACAGAATCTCATGCAGGTTCTGACCTGGGTATTATCCGTACTAAAGCTGAGCCACAAGCGGACGGCAGCTATGCAATCTCTGGCGAGAAGATCTTTATCTCTGCTGGTGAACATGACATGGCTGAAAACATCATCCATATCGTACTGGCTCGTCTACCGGGTGCACCTAAAGGTACTAAAGGTATTTCACTGTTCATCGTACCGAAGTTCAACCTGAATGCTGACGGTTCTATCGGTGAGCGTAATGGCGTACGTTGTGGTTCGATCGAACACAAAATGGGGATCCATGGTAATGCAACGTGTGTCATCAACTTTGATAACGCAAAAGGCTTCCTGATTGGACCTGAAAACCGTGGTCTGAACTGCATGTTCACTTTCATGAACACTGCACGTATCGGTACTGCTGTACAAGGTTTGTCTGCATCTGAGTCTTCTTTCCAAGGCGCGTTAGCTTATGCGAAAGACCGTTTGGCAATGCGTTCTTTAACTGGTCCTAAAGCACCTGAAAAAGAAGCAGACCCGATTATCGTTCACCCAGCAGTACGTAATATGCTGTTAACTCAAAAAGCATTTGCTGAAGGTGGTCGTGCACTGGTTTACCTGTTAGCGCAATATGCAGATGTGGTTGAACATGGTGTAGAAGAAGCAGACCGCAAATTTGCTGACAACATCCTGTCTCTATTGACGCCAATTGCGAAAGCATTCCTGACTGAAACTGGTTCAGAAGCTGCTAAACATGGCGTACAGGTATTTGGTGGTCACGGCTTTATCTCTGAGCACGGCATGGAGCAAATCGTACGTGATACACGTATTGCCTGCCTGTACGAAGGTACGACTGAAATCCAGGCGCTTGACCTGTTAGGCCGTAAAGTTTTGGGTACTCAAGGTGCAATGTTGAAAGACTTCACCAAGATCATCCACAAGTTTGCTGAAGCGAACAAAGACAACGCTGGTCTGAAAGAGTTCGTTGAACCATTGGCTGCACTGAACAAGGAATGGGGCGACCTGACCATGCAGATCGGTATGCGTGCAATGCAAAACCCTGAAGAAGTGGGTGCTGCTGCAGTAGACTACCTGTACTTCTCTGGTTATGTAACGCTTGCTTACCTGTGGGCACGTATGGCACTGGTTGCTCAAGAGCAATTGGCTGCAGGTACCACAGACGTAGACTTCTATAACGCGAAGCTGACGACTGCACGTTTCTACTTCAAGAAAATCCTGCCACGTGTTCGTTCACACGTTGACCTGATTGCGACTGGTGTAGAGCCGTTAATGAGCCTGGATGCGGAACATTTCGCATTCTAAGCTGATGCAATTTTAAATGCAGAAACAAGGAAAAGGACGGTTACTTTTAAAGCGTCCTTTTTCTTTATAAAGCGTTACAGAATTAACCTTTAGTCGTCTAATAATAAGATTTTTAATGCATTAGACTGACTCAAAATCAATCGATTCAAACAAGAAACAGGTGACCCACTATGCCAATTTATAACGCGCCACTTGCCGATATGAAATTCATCCTGAACGATGTATTCAATGCTGAACAATTCTGGCAAGCCAATGAAAATTTAGCCCATTTAGACGCTGCAACAGCAGAAGCAATTCTTGAAGAAATGGCTAAATTTGCGCAGAACGTCACCCTTCCATTGAACCGTACCGGTGATGAAGAAGGCGCGAAATATGAAAATGGCGCTGTGACCACACCTGCAGGCTTTAAAGAAGCATTCAAACAATATGCTGAAGGCGGCTGGATTGGCCTTGGTGCTGATGCTGAATGGGGCGGTCAGGAAATGCCAAAAATGCTGACCGTTCTGTCAGATGAAATGCTTTTCGCTACTAACCCCTCTTTCATGCTGTATCCATTGCTGTCTGTCGGTGCGGGTATGGCATTGAACAGCTATGGTTCTCAAGCGCAAAAAGAAACTTACCTACCAAAAATCTATTCTGGCGAATGGTCAGGTACCATGTGTCTAACCGAACCACATGCGGGTACTGACCTGGGTATTATCAAAACCAAAGCTGAACGCAATGGTGATGGTACTTATAGTATTACCGGTACCAAAATTTTCATTACTGGTGGTGACCACGACCTGGCTGAGAACATTATTCACCTGGTATTGGCAAAAACACCGGATGCACCTGCGGGCTCTCGTGGTATTTCCCTGTTCATCGTGCCTAAATTCTTGGTGAATGAAGATGGTTCAATGGGCGAACGTAATCCGGTAGGTCCAGGTTCGATTGAACACAAAATGGGGATCAAAGCATCTGCCACTTGTGTAATGAACTTCGACGGTGCCAAAGGTTACCTGGTAGGTAAAGAAAACGAAGGCCTGGCAGCCATGTTCGTAATGATGAACTATGAACGTTTATCTATGGGTATCCAGGGCTTAGGCGCTTCTGAATTCGCTTACCAAAATGCGGCACAATATGCGACAGATCGTCTGCAAGGCCGTAGTGCTTCTGGCGTTCAGTCTCCAAACAAACCAGCAGACAGCATTTTAGTACATGGCGATGTACGTCGTATGCTTTTAAATGTACGTGCAAACAATGAAGCCTCTCGTGCATTCGCTGTGTACGTTGGTCAACAGCTTGACATCACCAAGTTCTCGACGGATGCAGAAGCAATCAAGAAAGCCAATGATCGTGTTGCCCTGTTAACACCGATCGCGAAAGCGTATCTGACTGATACAGCCTTCAATGCAACACTTGATGCACAAATGGTCTTCGGTGGTCATGGTTATATTCGTGAATGGGGTATGGAACAGTGTATCCGTGATTTACGTATTTCACAGATTTACGAAGGGACTAACGGTGTTCAATCACAAGACTTGATTGGCCGTAAGACCATTAAATGTAATGGTGAATTTATTGCTGAATACATTCAGGAAATCCGTGATTTTACCAATGCACTGGATGCTGACCTGAACTTCATTAAAGATGCGACCCTTGATGCGGCTGCAGAAGTTGAAGCAGTAACCCAGCATATTATTGAAGCTGCGAAAGAAAATCCAGAATATGCGAATGGTGCTGCAGTAGATTACCTGCATGCAGTAGGTCTGTTGAGCTTCTCTTATATGTTCGCACGCATTGCCCATGCTGCGAAAGATAAACAAGGTGAGTTCTATCAGAACAAACTGGGTCTTGCTCGTTATTTCGTACAACGCATTCTGCCTGAACTGGCACTGCGTATTACTAAAGTCAAAGCAGGTTCAGAAGCATTAACACAGTTCTCTGAAGAATACTTCACAACTCAGTCTTAAAATATTTAAGCCATAAAAAACGCCTGCAATTGCAGGCGTTTTTTTATTATGCTTTTAAACTTTTTCGATCAGAATCGTATCTGGCTGATTGGCCACCTTAGGATTCAGATGCTTGTTCACAATTCGGATTTCCCCTTCAGACTGCAAAGATTCACACAACTCTAATACTTTCTGCATGTCATCACTTTTAATCCCTGTACCCAGAATTAATTTTTTGCCTGTTTCTAATTGATTAATCTTATTTTGGATTTTTTCTAACATCTTTTTTCTCCCTCATTATTCGATGTATAACTTCTACAATATAGCAATTTGGTATGAAAAAAGTACACTTTTTCATCTTTTTACATTTTTATTTTCCATATTTTCATTTTCTTTGCATGAAATTTGCAGAAAATTTCCTAAGATTTATAAATTATTTATTTTTAATCAGGAGGACATAGTGATGAAACCTAATTCCAAAGCCAAGAAAATAGAAGCCCTCCTCGACCGCGGCGGTAATCTTGCCGTAGAAAGTTTTCATTATCTCGCCCTGTTCATTATTGGCTGTATGGTGATCTGGTCTGCCGGTCATACCGTCATCGACATTTTGACAGTCAAAAAATTTGCCAGTATTGATGATATTCTGCTGTTATTTATTTATCTGGAATTAGGCGCGATGGTGGGTATTTATTTTAAAACCAATCATATGCCAGTTCGATTCCTGATCTACATTGCGATTACTGCGCTGACACGTCTCTTGATTTCTGATATTCAACACACACATAAAGCCAGTATGGATCAAGTGATTATTACGGGTTCTATCCTCATTTTGGCTTTCGCCATTTTAATTGTGCGTTATGCATCCTGGAACTATCCATCAATTATCCGAGACAAACATACTGAAAAACCAGTTCCTCAAGGCAAGACCCCTCGCCCTGAAGATGATGAGTTGGCATAAAATGTTTTATTCATAACTGTATTGAAGAATCCTCTCTGCCTTTGGGAGAGAGTTAGAGAGAGGGACTTAATGTATACATGTCAATCTCTTTTAGAATTTGAGAAACATATTATTCCAGATCACCTCTCCCTAGCCCTCTCCTCACCGGTGAGGAAATTATTTTGTTTTTTTGAGGTATTGACGCATAACCTCAGTATCTCTTCATTCAGGGCGGTTTAACGATTATTCACCAACACATAACGTCCATTTTCATAGATCCAGTGCATTCCAGTAGGCGGATCAGGCAGACCCAAACGGCGCCAGTCATTGATCAGTACATAACGTGAGCTTTCAATATGTGCCACGTTCGGATCGCCATTTACCCAGCTATAGCTGGTCGAGTTTTGATAAACAGTGGTCGGTGCCTGATAACGAATACTCACCCCATTTTGAATCGGTGGGTGGCTCCACTGATTCGGATAATGATGGGCAGGCGGTCGCGGACGCTGCGGATAATGCTGCTGTGGTGGTCGTGGGTGCTGCGGGCGTTTATAAGTCTCTTTGCTGGTATAGCCGACCCAGTTATTTCCTGCTACAGCTGGGACAGAAGCTCCAAATAATAGTGCAGCTAGACAGGCGCTGGACAAGATGATTTTCATAGGAACTTCCTTTGATAGGTTTGCCTATATTTTATACAGAATTTACGGAGGAAATATGAATTTATGCAGTTATACCACAAGGTTTTACAGCCGATAGTGAAAAGACATTTGTGCTGCGGCTCAGGTGCTGCGTGCATGCTTTGTGCTAAACTTTGATTTTCCGAATTTTGAGTCCAACATCGTGTCCGATTTAAGTTTTGATCGTTTATATGAATATTTCTGTAAAGTCCCAAGTGTTCAAAAAAACCTGATTGATAGCTATGGATCTGATGGCAAGCAGGCATGGTGGTTCAAGTTTCGTATTGATGTAGACCATCCGCTGGCTTGGCAAACTGTACAGGAACTCGGTCATGTTCTGAATTATATTTCCAAGAATGAACGCCTGCCGACGCAGTTTTTACCGGTATCCCCTCCTCCGTATATGAATGGTGAAGCGAAGGATTTCCTGTGCTGGGTGATTCAATGCAATCATGCAGATTTCCCGCCGGATGTGGTATGTGACTGGTTAGAAGCACGCCTGCCGAATCCGGTGGATGATGAATCTCAATGGAAAATCAAAACTGATATTGCTGAGCTCGACCAGATGTCCGATAAAGATTTGGATAAACTGGTTCCACCAAATCCTGCACCCTAAAGCTTTTTAAATAAAAAAATCCCTCTAAATTTAGAGGGATTTTTTTATAGCAAAGAATTCATTCAACACTTTAGTTACTGAAATTAAAGGAATTAAAATAGTTAAATTAAATATCAGGCAATAAAAAACCCCAAGACTGAATATGCTTAGGGCTCTTTAGAATTTTGGTCCCGAGGGTCGGACTCGAACCGACACGTCATCGCTGACAGTGGATTTTGAGTCCACCGCGTCTACCAATTTCACCACCTCGGGAGTGGATGAAAGGTATATTACTCGGTTTCAATCAGATGTCAACGCAGATTCTCTGCATTTGTTTAATTTTAAAACAAAACTCATTTTTTTGATCTATAAAGCTGCAATTTCCTCCTTAAAAAGGAAAAAAGTTTATACTACGCCCAGTTTTTATTACCGTAACTTGTCATGCAACTTTCTGATTTTAGCTTTGATCTCCCAGATGAGCTGATTGCTCGCTATCCGCTTGAACAACGTAGTGCTTCTCGCCTTTTACACCTCGATGCTGAAGGTCAATACCATGACCACCAATTTACCGACATTCTGGATTTATTGAATGAAGGTGATTTGCTGGTTCTGAACGATACCAAGGTGATGAAAGCCCGCCTGAAAGGTAAACGTGCTTCAGGTGGTGCAGTTGAAGTTCTGGTTGAACGCATGATGGATCAGTTCATCGCGCACTGTCACATTAAAGCCAGCAATACACCGAAAGCCGGTGCTGAAGTGTTTATTGGCCCGGATGCCGTTAAAGTGACTGTTCAAGGCCGTCATGAGAATCTGTTTGTTGTGGAATTCTCCCAGCCGATTTTAGATGTCCTGGATCAATACGGCGCCCTGCCTATTCCACCTTATTTCAACCGTGAAGCGGAAGAGATTGATACTTTACGCTATCAGACGGTCTTTAACGATCCGACTAAAATTGCCAGCGTTGCCGCCCCGACCGCATCATTGCACTTTGACGAAGATTTATTGAAAAAACTCGAAGAAAAAGGCATTCAAAAAACGTTTGTGACCCTGCATGTTGGCGCAGGTACATTTTTACCCGTGCGCACCAGTGATATTGAAAATCACATCATGCACAGTGAATGGTGTCAGGTCTCTGATGAATCCATGGCCCTGATCAAAGCTACGAAAGAACGTGGCAATAAAGTCATTGCTGTCGGTACCACAGCCACACGCGCAACTGAAAGTGCAGCTCAGGCCAATGGCGGTGAACTCAAAGGCTGGACCGGTGATACCCAGATTTTCATTTACCCGGGTTATGAGTTTAAAGTGGTTGATCGTTTGATTACCAATTTCCATTTGCCTGAATCTACCCTACTGATGCTGGTCTCAGCGTTGTCAAATCGTGACAATATCCTGAATGCCTACAAACATGCCGTAGAAAGCAGATACCGCTTCTTCAGCTATGGTGATGCCATGCTGATTGATCAGGCCAAATAATTACAGGACCCATCTATGCCGATCGATGCAGTGCAACGCTCCATTCATATTCGTCGTAAAAAAAATGAAGTGGTGTTTAAAAATATCGATCGGCTGTGGCACTTATCAAGTGATGCCAAAAGCCATCAGGACATTCTTAATGGCTTGCATCCATGGCAAGGTTCAATTTCTCTAAAGTTTGAAAACACCCTGCCGTGGTTCCTGGCACTCTTTGGCTTGATGCAAGTATTCAGCCTTATCATTGCACCGCACAATTTCTGGCTGCAATGCAATTTTGCCTTGGGTTTTGGCATGTTGTTTTGGGCCTATCTGATTTATGAGCAAGAGCGCTCCATCAATGATGTGATTGAATATTTAGAAGAACGTGTGCTGACGCATAAATATCATCTCCACTTTCAACAACAGCCACAGCATATTTCAATGCCACTTAATCCTCGGCAATTTATTGGCAATTTAAAACGCCTTTTTCCTGTGTTCGAACGTGGCTCATTACGCAATGACATCTCACGTTATGCCAGCACCACATGGTTAGATGAAAATGAGCAAGAACACCAAGTCTTGTTGTTTGAATACCACTATGTAGATGAAATTAAAACCATCGACAAAAATGGCAATACCGTCAAACTCATTGAACAACATAAAAATTTGTGGGGTGCATTTGTCTTTGATGTCTCTGTGCAGGGGCTTGCGATTAGCACATCAAGACGTCCATTCCCCTCACCTTATCGCCATCCTTGGCATAGCAGTGATATACGCACCAATCAGCGTTTAAAATTTTATGGCACAGATCCCATGCAAATGGCCAAACAGCTCAGCCCGGGTTTTGTGCTCCGATTAAGTCAATTTTTCCAATACCGTGAAGGCGATCTTATTTTTCATCCCCAACAACGTGTGCTGTGCTATTTAGGGCCACATGACATTTTTAATGCGCCTGAACGCAAGCAAAATATCCAGGATATTTCTGCATTGCGTGGACATCTGAGAACGTTTAAATTAGTAGAACTGGAAAAGCTGCAAACTGACCTGATTCAGTTTTTAAAATAATTATTTTCTCTGGGGACTGCTTTTATGGGATTTGTTGTTTTTGTCATTATCCCGATTCTGCTGATTGTTGCCATCATCATGATCCGTAACAGCATCGTACGTTATCATAATGCCACAATTCGGGCATGGTCTGATGTTGCCAGCTATGAACGGCAGAAACTGAAAATTCTAGATGGCCTGCAACCTTTGGTCGAACAGTATTCCAGTTTCGAAAAAGGCACGCTGGAGAAAGTGACTGAACTGCGTCAGAACATCATGAACCTGAATATTAAAGATGCCGATATTGGGCAATTACAACGGATCGAAAGCCTGAACCAGGAGCTGATGCATAACCTGAATGTGGTGATCGAAAACTACCCTGAATTGAAAGCCAATGAAATTTATCTAAAAATGATGAACGAAATTGAAGAACAGAATGAAAATGTCGGTGCCGCAATCAGTATCTATAATCGTAATGTTGAACTGTTTAATAACCAGATTCAGGTTTTCCCGCATAATATAATCAATAACATGCTGCTACAAAAGAAAGCTGTGCGTCCTTTCCGCGATCAGGCGGTGACCCAAAGTTTTGACTATCGTCCGAATTTTTAAACCCTGACGTATATTTATGCGATGATAAGAAATACCCAACTGCCTTAGCGATGAATCAGGAGATTCCAGCTAAGGCACTTTGCTTCAGAATAAAAATAAAGAATTAAAACTATGCTAGATCATCTCGATACCTTAAAGGAAGTCCTGATCAAGGAGTTTTATCAACTCTATGATCATTATAGTGACGACGGAATATATGCCTGTAGCCTGGTCTTTGACGAGTTTCTGCGAGTGGATTACCTCGCCATATCAACCGAACGCAGTATTTTTAATGATCAGGAAGATCGTGCACAGTATCTGTCTGAAACTGAACGCTGGAATGTAGCGAAATGGCGTTACCGTACCGTCCATAGCTCTAATAACGGTATGACGCAGTTTCGTGCACTGCTGGACAGCTATTTCAAGAACCAGCATAGTTTCGGCAACCCTTTGCTGGAACATAGCAAGACCGATCAGGCCAATACACTGGATGTACTGTTAAAGCTCTTTCAACAGGCACGTGATGCTTTAGAACAGGATTATGGCCTGGACTTAAACCGGATTGTGTTTTTTATCCATATGCCAACACAGCCACAAATAGAATTTCAATCGGCTATTTCTCTAAATCCGGAAAGTCCATTAAGACAACAGTTTCTGTTCAGCAAACAGCCTGCAAATCAACCTGCTATGTCAAAGTCATTTAAGCTAAACCAGAACGATAAAGATCTGCTGATTGATCTGGCGCAGCTGGTCAAGTTAGAAGCTTATGATTATTTACATGTTGCCCATCAGGCCTATTTACTAACGCTGGAACCGCATTTTGTCGATGCCAATCTTTATATCCAGAAACTGATCCAGCATATCGCAGCAATGGCAACTGAGATTGATGGCAGTTGTGCCATGACACAGGCGGAAATTCAGGAGCGCATCCGCCAGTTTGAACGTTAGATCGCAAACTTATTCTTCATTTTTCATTCATACAGGCAACATAAATAAACAGCCCGGACTGGATGGAGCGCTGGCGTTTACGGTCAGAATCAAGGAAAATAGCCGGTTTTAGCATTAACAATCAGCGAACTGTTTTTTCGCCTTGATTTGGAACTCCTATGAAGTTTGAAAAATTAGCGCAGTCGGGCCGTGCCCGTCGTGGCCGTTTAACGCTTGAGCATGGCGTGGTTGAAACCCCAATGTTCATGCCGGTGGGGACTTATGGCACGGTAAAAGGCATGTTGCCTCGTGACATTAAAGAAATTAAGTCTCAGGTAATTCTGGGCAATACCTTCCATCTGTACCTGCGTCCAGGTCTGGATGTCATCCGTGAACATGGTGGTCTGCATCAGTTCATGAAATGGAACAACCCGATCCTGACCGATTCTGGTGGCTTCCAGGTGTTTAGCCTCGGTGCGATGCGTAAAATCAAGGAAGAAGGCGTGACCTTCCGCTCGCCGATTGATGGTTCTAAAGTATTCCTGTCTCCTGAAATCTCGATGGACATTCAGCACACCCTGAACTCTGACATCGTGATGATTTTTGACGAATGTACGCCTTATCCGGCAACGCATGAAGAAGCACAGAAATCGCTACAACTGTCTTTACGTTGGGCCAAACGCTGTAAGACTCAACATCACGACGTACTGAAAAACCGCAATGCCCTGTTCGGGATTATTCAAGGCGGTATGTACGAAGATTTGCGTGATGAATCCTTAAAAGGCCTGCTTGAAATTGGCTTTGATGGTTATGCCATTGGTGGTCTGTCTGTTGGTGAACCGAAAGAAGAAATGATCAAGGTGCTGGATTATCTTCCAGAGAAAATGCCGGAAGACAAACCACGTTACCTGATGGGTGTCGGCAAACCGGAAGATATCGTGGAAGCAGTACGCCGTGGTGTCGACATGTTCGACTGCGTAATGCCAACCCGAAATGCACGTAACGGTCATTATTTTGTGACCGGCGGTTTAGTACGTATCCGTAACGCGAAATACCGTCATGACCAAAGTCCGCTTGATCCAGCCTGCGATTGCTACACTTGCCAAAACTTTAGCCGTGCCTACCTGTTTCACCTGGAGAAATGCGGTGAAATGCTAGGTTCTATGCTGGGTACGATTCATAACTTGCGCTATTACCTGCGCCTGACTGAAGCGATGCGCGAAGCACTGGATCAAGGCACATTCGAGCAATTTGTTGAGGACTTTTATGCCCGCCGTGGCATGCAAGTGCCGCCTTGTCCTGAAGATTAATCTTTCAGTATTTGCGCTAAAGAAAAAGACAAGGTAAATTGCAGAACAAGTCAATTTATTATCATTCAGTTAATTAACCATTTTTAGTTTAGGAAAATGTAAATGAGCCTATTTATTTCGACTGCTCACGCTGCAGGTGAAGCTGCACAACAACCAAGCCTGATGGCGAACCTTTTGATGATTGCGGTATTCGTAGCAATCTTCTATTTCCTGATCTGGCGTCCTCAATCTAAACGTGCCAAAGAGCATCGTGCACTGATTGAAAGTCTGGGTGTTGGCAGCGAAGTGGTATTTGCAGGCGGCTTAATGGGCAAAATCACAAAAATTGAAGGTGACTTTGCTGTGGTTGAACTCAACCGTGGCGTGGAAGTAAAAGTTCAGCGTGCGAGCGTGGTCTCAGTACTTCCTGAAGGCACTTTAAATAACATTTAATCAAAAGTAGTCGTGCTCCCTGCACGACTTTTTAATTTTAAGAAGAAAACAAATGCGTTACCCAGCATGGAAATATGTACTGATCCTGGTTGTCCTGGTGATCAGTACATTATATGCCCTGCCTAGTTTGTATCCAGATGAACCTGCCGTACAGATTTCGGGTGCCAAAGCCGGCACTCAGATCGATGCGGGCATCGTACAAAGGGCAGAGCAATTATTAAAAACTGAAAATATTGCAACTCATGACAACAGCTTCAGCAACAATGCGGCCTTACTTCGTGTTGATTCTAGCGAAGCACAGCTCAAAGCCAAGGAAGCACTGCGTCGCGGCCTGGGCGATGATTATGTTGTAGCATTGAACCTTGCACCAACAACGCCAGAATGGCTGCAAAAAATTGGCGCCAAGCCAATGAAGCTGGGTCTGGATTTGCGTGGTGGTGTTCACTTCCTGCTAGAAGTGGATATGGACAAGGCGATTGCGCAGCGTATGGAAACATCGGCAACTGACCTGCGTCGTCAATTACGTGATAACAATCTGAAATTCAACAGCCTGACCCTCAGCAACAACACCATTACCATGCAGTTTGCCAATAATGATGATCGTTCTGCGGTAATGGACTTTCTGCGCCGTAATGACAATGAGTTCACCCAGCAGGCTGTAGCGACGGCTACCGGATCTACCCTGCGCCTGAACTATACCGATGTGCGTAAGCAGGAAATTGAAAGCTATGCAGTCAACCAGAACTTAACCACACTGCGTAACCGTATTAACGAGCTAGGTGTGGCTGAAGCACTGGTACAAACTCAGGGCAGCAACCGTATTGTGGTTGAACTTCCTGGTGTTCAGGATACTGCTGAGGCAAAACGTGTCCTTGGCCGTACTGCAAACCTCGAGTTCCGTCTGGTCTCAGATCTGAACGATCAATATATTGATCCATATACGGGTCAGGTAACAGGTACATTACCCCCTGGTACTGAAGCATTTGCTTATGAATCTCTGGACAGCGGTCGTCAGTTATTGCTGAACCGTACCCGTATTCTGACGGGTGAACGTGTTCAAAATGCTTCAAGTGGCTTTAGCCAGGACACTGGTGGTGCTGAGGTGAACATTACCCTCGATGCTGCGGGCGGTAAGCTCATGTCGGATGCCACACGTAATGCCGTTGGCAAACGTATGGCTGTACTGTTCATCGAGAACAAGCAGAAGATCAGCTATGTTGAAGATCCTGCAACAGGTCAGCAAACTGAAGTTCGTACGCCATATACCGAATCTGTGGTAATTAACGCGGCAACCATTCAGGCGGTATTGGGCTCTCAGTTCCGTATTACCGGTCTGGATTCTCCACAGGAAGCATCTGAACTTGCCTTGATGTTACGTGCCGGTGCACTGGCCGCGCCAATGTACTTTGTTGAAGAACGTGTGATTGGTCCAAGTCTGGGTCAGGAAAACATTGATAAAGGTGTATTGTCTACCCAAATCGGCTTTATCTTGGTGGCGATTTGGATGGTCGTGTTCTTCCGTCTGTTTGGTGTGATTGCCAACTTTGCGCTGGTATTTAACCTGGCGATGATCCTGACAGTCATGTCATGGATTGGTGCTTCGCTTACCCTTCCAGGTATTGCCGGTATCGTGATTACCATTGGTATGGCGGTCGATGCCAACGTCCTGATCTGTGAGCGGATACGGGAAGAAATGAAGTGGGGGGCCTCGCCGAAACAGGCGATTGTGGCCGGTTATGACCGGGCCTATAACACCATTTTCGACTCGAACTTAACCACGTTCCTGGTGGCGTTCATTCTGTTCGCGATTGGTACCGGCCCGATCAAAGGCTTTGCCGTGACCCTGATGATTGGTATTGTCTGCTCGATGTTTACAGCAATTACTGTAACTCGTGCGATTGTACAGATCATCTATGGCAAAAAACGTAACTTGAAAAAGTTGAGCATTTAAGGAGATCACTGATGACTGAGAATACTCAACCTAATTCAAAACAATACGGCCGCCCAGATCACGAACGTGTTATCCCGTTTATGAAAATTGCTTTGCCTGCGGCATTGTTTTCAATTTTATTAACGGTTGCCAGCATCTTCTTTATTGCCACTAAAGGCTTGAACCTGGGTCTGGACTTTACTGGTGGTGTGGCAGCAGAGCTGAACTATACCAATCCGGTTCAGCCAGAATCAGTTACTCAGGCGCTGAGTCAAGCTGGTTTTAATGATGCTGTGGTACAAACCTTAGGCTCAGATCGTGACCTGATGGTGCGTATGCCTGTTCAGGAAGATGTTGAAGCGGAAGATTTGACCAAAGCCATTACCACAGCAGTTCAGCTGCCAGGTAATGCAGCTGAAGTACCAAAAGTTGATGTGGTTGGTGGTCAGGTCGGTAATGAGCTGTACGTGCGTTCTGCAGGTGCGGTTGCCCTTGCCCTGCTGCTGATGCTGGTTTATGTCACCATCCGCTTTGAATTCAAGCTGGCGATTGGTGCAGTACTGTCCTTGTTCCACGATATCGTGGTGACACTGGGTATCTTTGCCATGATGCAATGGCCATTCGACCTAACCGTACTGGCAGCGTTATTGGCGATTATCGGCTTCTCACTCAACGATAACATCGTGGTCTCTGACCGTATTCGTGAAAACTTCCGTAAAATCCGTGGTGCTGAACCATTGGAAATCATCAATATTGCCTTGACTGAAACTTTACGTCGTACCATTCATACCTCTATGACGTTATTGCTGGTAGTCGTAGCCATGATGATCATGGGTGGTGATGGTTTGAAATGGTTCTCGATCGCAATGTTTGTTGGTGTTTTTGTAGGTACCTATTCATCCATCTATATCGGTACAGCCTTTGCTTTATGGCGTGGCCTGAACCGTCAGGATTTCATTGTGCAAGTGAAACCTGAGTTTGATGAAGAAAACGAAATTCCATAATTTCAGCCTTCTTTTAAAATATGAAAAGCCCATCTACAGATGGGCTTTTTTTATCGCCGTTGAATCTGTTCTGGATGCAGGATGGCGATCACTACCTCAGCTTGCTGAACGTCCTGTTTCTGAAAACGAACCTGACGTTTGCCATCCAGACTTTGACATTGTAACTCCTGCTCAGTTTCTCGCTGTAATTCTAAAATTAAACAGAATTTATTGATGAACTGTATGCAAAGCCAATCAGCTGTTTGAGCTGACTGCTGACGGTCACATAGCAACCACCAACCCGATTTTAGTGTAGGTGCATAGGCTTCACCATTAATCTGTATCGCATAGTGATTCGCCTGCAACTGAATAGTAGGCTCTATTTCATAATGAACAGCATTCAGAGGCTTTAAGCAAAACAGTTCCTGCTCCACCGCCTGCATGCTATATAAATGAGGAACCAGAGTATTTTTTACTTGTTCTATCTGAAGCTCTTGCTGATCCAGACTCATAGATTTCAAGCCGAGTTGCTGTTCCAGTTCCCGAGCCGCCTTTTCTCCAATCTGGCGCTTGCTATTCAGCAACTGAGCGACATAAGTCGCAGACAGGCCATAATATTCACAGATCTCTTTGCCTGTTTTAAAGCGCTGACTGGCAATCCATTGATCAATGATCCTGCTCAGATTTTCCCGTCTACGTTCAAATAGTTCTGTCGTACTCATCGCAATTGGGTGACTTCATTTTTATTAAGTGCTACTGAGCACCTTACAATAAAAAAGCCCACCAATAAATGGCAGGCTTTTCTAGACAAATTAATCAGTAGATTTAATTACCTTGTACCAAACGACGGGCACTGATAATCCCTGGCTGCTGTTCTAATCGAGCCAGCAGTTTGGACAGCTGGGCCAGACCTTTGACTTCGATCAATAGTTTCATATTGGCAATACCATCAGCTTCTGAAATAGTATTTACCTGACGGATATTGATCTGATCAGAGAAGATCACTTGCGTCAGATCTTTGAGCAGACCGCGGCGGTCATAAGCTTCTACTACAATCTGGACACTCTGACCACGGGTTGGCTGCATTTCCCAATCAGCTTCTACCGCACGTTCTGGTTCCTGCGAAATCATACGCACATAATCCGGACAAGCAACCTTATGGATGCTTACTCCACGATTGAGCGTGATATAGCCCCCAATCGACTCGCCATGTACAGGCTGACAGCATTGCGCCACATGTAGTTCAACATTGTCTAAGCCATCAATCAGAATACCATGAGCAGACAAAGTATGACTGGCACGTGGATTCAGCGCCGGCTTCAGTACCAGTTCAGGTTCATCCTGATCCAGGTGCATATGGCGATTCACCTGATTGATCAGCGCATGCAGGCTGATATCGCCATTTACGATACCAATCAGAATGTCTTCGCCACTCTTCACATTAAAGTGATTGCAATAGTCACCCAAATCGATCGATTTCGGGTGGATTGCCAGACGTGAAAGTTCTTTATTCAGAATTTCACGGCCAACTTCCAGATTCTTGCTACGATCCTGCTGACGGAACCAGTGACGTAACTTGTCACGTGCACGTGCAGTCTTGATATAACCAAGCGAGTTCACCAGCCAGTCACGGTTTGGCTCACGGTCTTTTTTGGTCAGAATCTCGACCTGTTCCCCGGTTTTCAGAGTATAAGTCAGCGGCACATAGCGCTGGTTCACTCGTGCGGCATAGCACTTGTTACCCACTTCGGTATGGACATGATAGGCAAAATCCAAGACTGTTGAGCCACGCGGCAATTCTTTAATATCTCCATCGCGGCTAAACACATAGATTTTCTCAAAGCCTTCAAAGTCTTGAATCTGTTCAAAATTCTCAACTTCTGCCTCAGAATCTTTATGTGCACTGGCATCATTACGTTCCTGGTAATGCTCCAATACGGCACGTAAAGAATGCAGGCGATGGTTAAAGGAATGGTCTGTGGTTTTTGCCCCTTCCTTATAGTTAAAGTGTGAACATACTCCTAACTCTGCCTCTTCGTGCATGTGATAGGTACGAATCTGCACTTCAAGCGATTTGTTTTCTGCAATTACGGCAGTATGCAGTGAGCGATAACCATTGGCTTTCGGATTGGTAATATAGTCGTCAAACTGGTGCGGAATATGACGCCAGATCTGATGTACGATACCTAAAGTGTGATAACACTCAGGTACTGAATTTACCAGGACACGTACAGCACGGATATCATAGAGCTGATCAAAACTCAGATCCTTACTCTTCATTTTTCGATAAATCGAATAAATGTGTTTGACCCGACCGGTAATTTCGGCCTCAATGCCATGCTCAGCCAGTTCACCACGCAACTTGTCGATCACAAACTGAATATAATGTTCACGCTCCAAGCGCTTTTCATTCAGTAAAGAAGCAATTTCTTTATAACGTTCTGGTGCCAGATAACGGAAGGCCAGATCTTCCAGCTCCCATTTCAACTGGGCAATACCAAGACGATGGGCAAGTGGCGAATAGATGGTCAGAATTTCGCGTGCAACACGTTCCTGACGGTCTCGAGGTGATTTCGCCAGTTCACGCAATGCATAGGTACGCTCGGCCAACTTGATCAGTACCACACGGACATCTTCGGTGACTGAGATCAGCATCTTGTAAATGCCGGTCAAATGCTCACGCTGGTTATTGTTGAAATGGTCTTCCAGACGTTTGTTATTTTCAATCAGCTCGGACAGCTTACCCATCGACAGAGTGCCTTTCACCAGGCCATGTACACTCTCACCGAATTTCTCCAGTACGTCTGCAAGCGGTGTGACACCTTCACGTACCGAACGATACAGCATGGCTGCAGACAAGGTATCTTCATCAACATGCAAATGGGCAAGGATATCCGCCATCTCAATACCGGTATAGAAAGTATTGGAGCGATGCTGAACCGTGGTTTCTAACTCATTTTCTAAAGTGAGATGGGCGACTTCTTCGAGCTGTTTTAATGGGGCCCCATCTAATATGCCGCGTACACGATCTAACCATTCGGTCATATCCTGCAGGGCTTGATCGGCATGTTCTACAGTCGCCTCCTGTGACAACTCATTCAGTCGCCCAGGCAGCTGTTCACGTACTGTGACCATACCATTCTCCTACTTTTATATACATCATCTCTTTAATCGTTTATTTAATTTTCTTTTTCGAACAAGGCAATCGACTCAACATGGCCCGTATGTGTGAACATATCCATCACACCGGCCCTGCTCAGACGATACCCCTGTTGTACCAGCAATCCAGCATCTCTGGCTAGAGTTGCCGGGTTACATGATACATAAACGATTCTTTTTGCACCAAACTTAGGAATATATTGCATCACTTCTTCTGCGCCTGAACGAGGCGGATCAATTAGTAATGCATCAAAACCCTGATTTGCCCAAGAATGATGCGAAAAATCCTGGGTTAAATCCTGCGAATGGAATGAAAGTTGTGCAATACCATTTATTTTGGCATTTTCCGCACCACGTTGCACCATTTCTTCACTACCCTCAACCCCTACGACGCTTCCACTCGCACCAACACAGCGCGCCAATGGCAAGGAAAAGTTTCCTAATCCGCAAAACAGATCCAGAACACGCTCTCCTGGTTGTAGTCGTAGCAAATCACATGCCAGACGTATCATCTGCGGGTTTACTGTGGAATTGACCTGGGTAAAATCTAGCGGATCAAAGCCAAACTCAACATCAAAATCATCCAGACGGTAATGCAGCCGCGCAGGCAATTGCGGTTGATCAATACGCGTCAGTTGGTTTTGACCTGCTGGCTGAATATAAAGCTGCCACCCCTTCTGTAACGCAAATTCGCGTAATTGGTTGACATCCTGTTCAGGTAATTGTGCAGTTTCACGAACTACTAATGCGATTTCCTGATCACCCATGGCCAATTCTATATGACCAACGTCAGCCTTACCATTTAGACTTTGGAGCAATTGTTTAAGACGTGTAACCGAGCCAAACTCCTGATCCAGAATCATGCAGCGATCAATCGAAGTCAGCTTGTTACTTTGGCTTTCACGGAATCCCACCACCAGCTTGTCTTTACCAGGTAAATAGCGTACGCCAATACGGGCTTTACGACGGTAATCTTCGCGCTGTGAACGCAATGGCGCTAGCCATTCATCCGGCTGAATCCCGGCAAAATGTTGCAGATGCGATTTCAGCACATTCTGTTTAAGTTCAATCTGTGCATCCGGAGCGATATGCTGCATATTGCAGCCACCACAAATCCCAAAATGTGGACAAGGGGGCTGTATGCGAATTTCTGATGCTTCACTCAACAATTCAAGCGAGTCAGCTTCTTCCAGCTTTTTCACTTCACGGGTGATTCGGGCACGCACTGTTTCACCGGGCAGTGCATAACGAATAAAAACTTTTTTACCGTGCTTGTCCGCTGGATGGTCCGGATGTGAACCATAGTGAGCAATGCCACGCCCCTCGTGCGATAGTGACTCAACCTGGAAGATGTATTCGGGTTGCTGCTTGGGCCGTGGTTGAGCTCGATGTTTCATGAAAACCTAATGTGTGGAGATGGGAAAATCAAATTGAGTAAATTCAGTCCGTCGTGACGTTTCACGCCAGACCGATAAAAAGTCCGCATGCTGCGGTTGCGTTTGCAAATACTGGATCGTGCTTTGTAACAGATGTTGATAATCAGGCAGCAATAACTGTCCTTTTAACAACAGCCAGCGAATATAGACTAGCCAGGTATTCAGGACATCACCTTCACAATAGCTGGTGAGCTTGTCCCATTCCTGATTACGCACATATTCAGGCACATGGTAGCCACCATCGCCACGCTTGCCTGGATAACCGAGCAAATGCGCAACGTCATCCAGTTTCTGGAAATGACGGGCATGAAACATGGCCATCACATCCATCAAATCGACATGACGCTGATGGTAGCGGTTCTGATAGTTATTATAGCGCTTTTGCGTATCAATTTCGCCCTGATCAAACAGACTTGGCGCAGACAAACCATGGTACATGGCCCGGTAAAGAATCACGGGCAGATCAAATTGTGAACCATTCCAACTCACTAGGGTTGGATGACGCTTATCAAAAATCGATAAAAATTTTCGTAAAATTTCAGCTTCTGAATTCTGTTCCCGGCTAAAGGAAAACAGTTTCATGCCCTGCTCATCAATCCACAGTCCGGAAATACAGACAATTTCATGTAACGGCAGACGCTGAAAGTCAGAACCCGATTCCTGACGACGCAGTTTGGTCAGGGCCTGATCCAGGCTTTGTTCCGGCAGGTCCAGGCCAAACAGATGTGCGCCTGACTTAAGATCGGTCTGGGTTTCAATATCAAACGTTAAAACAGGCAAGCGCATAAATTGATTACTCAGGAATTATTCAGGATCTTGTACAGAGAATAAACCTGTAGACAGATAACGGTCACCACGGTCACAAATAATGCACACGATTACGGCACCTGGATTTTCTTCTGCCAGCTTGATCGATGCCCAGACTGCACCACCGGAAGAAGTTCCAGCACTGATCCCTTCTTTTTGTGCCAGCTTGCGCATGGTTTTTTCAGCTTCAATTTGTGGAATATCGATAATACGATCCACACGGCTACGGTCGAAAATGGTTGGCAGATACTCTTCTGGCCAGCGGCGGATCCCCGCAATACTTGAACCGTCAGAAGGTTGTAAACCAACAATCTGAATATCTGGATTCATCTCTTTCAGGTATTTAGATACCCCCATAATAGTACCGGTCGTACCCATCGAGCTGACAAAGTGAGTGATCTTGCCACCCGTTTGCTGCCAGATTTCCGGACCAGTGGTCAGATAATGCGCTTCAACATTGTCCGGATTACCAAACTGGTTTAGGACCAGGCCTTTGCCTTCGTTTTGCATTTGCAGTGCCAGATCACGTGCACCTTCCATGCCTTGCTCTTTGGTCACTTCAATCAGTTCGGCCCCGTAAGCACGCATCGCATCCTTACGTTCCTGACTCATGTTATTCGGCATGATCAGCTTCATTTTGTAGCCGCGCATTGCCGCAACCATCGCCAATGCAATCCCTGTATTTCCACTCGTCGCCTCAATCAGGGTGTCACCCGGCTTGATCTGACCACGCTTTTCCGCCTGCATGATCATGTTATAGGCCGGACGATCTTTCACCGAACCTGCAGGATTGTTGCCTTCGAGCTTTGCTAACACTGTCGCTTGAGTGTGATTTGCCAGACGCTGTAGACGTACCAGTGGCGTTTTGCCTACATAGTAGTCCAGTAAAAATTCGTCTGCTTGAAAATCAGGGGTTGTATTACTCATTATTTGCACCTATGTCGAGGTGCGGCTATTGTATGAAAATTTGCATTTCCCTGCACCCATTTAGCCAGTCTTTTTCAGAAAACCGATTAAAACTCGTGCAGCATTGTCTAAAAATTAAAAAACATTTTTCTGTCAGTAGTTTATTTGTAAATTAAACGCTGTTATTTCAATATTTCTCAGGTCAATTTCAGATTTAAAGGCTTTCATTTCTTAGCATTTTATACGTTATCTATTTGAATTTTTTTCATATCCAGATTTATTCTTAAAAAGTCTGTTTGATTTGGTATTGCGAAAAATCTTGATGAAATTTTAACTGAAGATTTAAAGCGTGCTAATATGCGGAGCATAAGGAAAACACTGCTTGAATCATGTCAAATATCAATAAAAAGCTGTTTAAACGCCTACACTTAAATCATGCCTATGGCCAGTTGATTGCCCTGATCTTTGTGCCAATTACAATTTTGGCTTGTGTGGGTGCAGCACTGGTTTTGACAGAAACCTCCAATGCAGCCCGTGCCCAGCAAAAACAGATGGCGATTGCCATTCTGACCCGTTTTCAGGCCACTTCTGAATCTGCGCTGGATATTGTCAATTACTCCCCCTGGCAGTATGAACAGGCACGCAATGCCATGCAAAACATGCTCAATGAAAAGCATCTGGTTCGTGCTGCAATTCTGGATCCTCAAGGCAAAAACCGCCTCGGTATTGGTTTTCAGGACCAGGCACCTTGGCCAAAGTTCAAGCTGGAAGCTAGTTTTGTTGGCCCGATTGTCAATCAGAATAATCACATTTTTGCGGTTCGCATTAATGACAATACGGGCAGTCCGGGCTGGCTTGCGATTGAGCTGGACAATCAGCCCCTCGAAATTGCCCGCTACCGCGTGATGATCGTATTGATTGCTACCGGCCTGTTGACTTTGTTGCTACTTTTATTGTGTCTGAATTTCTACTCGCGCCGCTGGATTGCGCCGATGTATGAAATTCGCATGCAGTTACAACGCCTGAATGCGGATACTTTGGATCAGCATATGGTCATCAACAGTACT
The DNA here is from genome assembly GCF_001077515.1 of Acinetobacter sp. VT 511. Classification (NCBI taxonomy): domain Bacteria; kingdom Pseudomonadati; phylum Pseudomonadota; class Gammaproteobacteria; order Moraxellales; family Moraxellaceae; genus Acinetobacter; species Acinetobacter sp. VT 511. The sequence goes on from NZ_LFRE01000062.1 coordinate 59,465, forward strand.
GGTGAACTGCGCCTGTTACAGCGCGATATTGCCAATGTGGTAAAACGGCTGCATTTCAGTTTTCTGGAACTGCGCGAACATACTGAACAGACCGAAGATGACTTGCGCCGCACCCTCGACACTCTCGAAGTGCAGAACATCACCTACCGTCAGGCCCGTGACCAGGCGATTTCTGCCAATCAGGCCAAGTCAGTATTTTTAGCCAATATTTCACATGAATTACGCACCCCATTAAACAGTATTGATGGCTTTATTCATTTGCTGCTGCGTCAGGGTAATTTAAGTAATGAGCAGAGTCTGTATTTACAAACCATCCGTAAATCATCGGCGCATCTGCTGGCCCTGATCAATGACGTGCTAGATTTTTCCAAGATTGATGCCGGTAAACTAGAACTTGAAACGGCGCTGTTTGATCTGGAAGAAGCGATTTTTGATGTAATGGACATGCTCTCGCCACTGGCAGCGCAGAAGCATATCGATATGGCCTTCTACTATGCCGACAATGTACCAAAATGCGTCAATGGTGATGCACTGCGCTTTAAGCAGATTTTGACTAATCTGATTTCCAATGCGATCAAGTTTACACCGGATGGTGAAATCATCGTGCGGGTACGAATGGAACACGATGATATCGGGCAATGTCTGCTGCATTTTAGCGTACAGGATAGTGGTATCGGCCTCAGCGGCACTGACCGCAAGAAGCTTTTTGAATCCTTCTCTCAAGGCGATACCTCAGTTACACGTCAGTTTGGTGGCACTGGACTGGGTCTGGCGATTTCCAAACAGCTGGTCAGTTTGATGCATGGCCAGATCGGCTTTGAAGATAACCAGGAACGCGCTCCGACCGAGAAAGGGTCAACCTTCTGGTTTACCGCCCAGTTCCTGGTCGATGAAGATGATGTGATCGAACATCCAGACTTTAGCAATCTGACTGTGGTCTCTTATCTGGCACATCCAGCGACGGCGAATGTACTGCGTCATTATCTGGAAAACTATAACGTGAAGCATACCGAGTGTGCTTCGATTCTGGATCTGTTTAGCCGTCTGAATCATCTAAAAACTACGACTGAAAATACCTGGCTAATCGTTGATCATAGCGGTGACAGTCAGGCCCTGCTACAAGAAATTCGTGCGCGTTATCATGGCAATCTGGCAGTCTATGGCTATCAGATGCAGCTTGATCCAAACATGCTGAATGAATACCGTGCCCGTGCGCTCTACCAGCCACTTAGCCGTAGTGCACTGATTCAACTCCTGAATAACCAGCCCGTATTCGATCAAGAGGTTCATGAAGACTTTAATGGTCAAGGGCTGCATATATTGGCAGTCGATGACCATTTACCCAACCTGATTGTACTGGAAGCGCTATTGGGTGAACTGAATGTCACCACGACCAAGGCCACTAGCGGTCAGGAAGCGATTGATATTATCCAGCAACGTCATGAAGAAGGTTTAAGTGCATTTGATCTGGTATTTATGGATATTCAGATGCCGGTAATGTCCGGCATGGATACAACCCGTGCCATCCGCTCGCTGGAATCCACCTTTGAAAACCATCGACGTTTGCCGATTATTGCCCTGACTGCACATGCCCTGTCTGATGAAAAGCATAAATTGCTACAGGGTGGCATGGATGATTATGTCACCAAGCCCATTCAGATTGAACAGATCATCCAGATTCTGACTCAATGGACCACGGAAAATTTCCGCAAGGCACCCATGCTAGAACGTGCGAATGTCATTGATGCTCTGGATAGCAATATTCTGGACTGGCAGCAAAGTCTGCAACTGGCTGCCAATAAGGAAGATCTGGCCGTAGATCTGTTGAGAATGCTGGTCGACAGTTTTGAAACTGAACTCAGTGAAATAGAACAGCTGATTGAACTGGAAGATTTTCCACAACTGGAACATGTACTGCATCGGCTCTACGGCGCGACACGTTATGTGGGTACGCCGAACCTGCAACAGCTGACAGGCAGTTTTGAACAGTTTGTTTCTACCCTACGTAAAGAACGCCGCAAAGCTGATGAAGCCTTTGTTCAGGAGGTGATGAAACGCCTCGATGAGCTTAAAGCAGGCATTGGCCAGGTGGAACAGGCTGCACAACAGGTGCTAAATAAGCATATGATCTAATGCGCAAGTTAAGGACAATCACAAAGCGTGACTTAAGTGTCATGCACGTGATCTAACGCACATGCTATGCTCAGGGCAATAAAAATGAAGGGTTTAGCCATGTCACTGGTTCGTTTAGAAAAAAATAATGGAATTGCTACGGTGAGTTTAAACCGTCCGGACAAACGTAATGCCATGAGTTTTGCGCTATTGCGTGAACTTGTTGCAACCGCCAACACGATCAAAAAGGATAAAAGTATCCGCTGTGTCATTCTGACAGGTGAAGCACAGGTCTTTAGTGCCGGGATTGATCTCGCTGATTTAAATAATCCAAAAAATCGTGCCTATGCAGCCTGGGAACTGCTGCGTCCGGGTCAGAGTCTATTTCAGAAAGCATTTTTGATCTGGCAAGAATTACCGGTTCCCGTGATTGCAGCTTTGGAAGGCTATTGTTTTGGTGCAGGCATGCAGCTGGCACTGGCAGCAGATATTCGGATTGCTCATCCACAGACTCAAATGTCAATTATGGAAAGCCGTTGGGGCTTAGTACCAGATATGGGTCTGAGTCGTTCGTTAAAAGGCTTAATCAGTCTGGATCTAGCCAAAGAACTGACACTGACCGCGCGTATTTTTGACGGTAACTATGCCAAGCAGATCGGCCTGATCACTCATGTAGATGAGCAACCTCTAGCAAAAGCACAAGCCTTGGCTGAAGAAATGTTGCAGCGTTCTCCAGATGCTTTAATGGCGTCTAAATATGTGCTGGATGCCATGGAACATCAACCAAACAAATCCTTACGTATGGAAAAAATCTGGCAGTTAAAATTACTCCTCGGCAAAAACAGCCAGTTGGCACGCAAGAAAGACAAGAATCCAGAAGTCCAGTTCCAGCCTCGCCAGTATTCATAAGATCATCATCTCAGTAGATATCGGATAGCATCATGCAGTTTGATCAAACCACTAAAATCGCATTTCTTGGTATGGGCCTGATGGGTAGCCGTATGGCCAGCCGGCTGATTCAGGCAGGCTTTGAAGTTGCTGTCTGGAACCGTACTGCTTCTGCTTGTGATGCATTAATTGCTCAAGGTGCACAGTTATTGCAGCTTGATCAGATTGCAAATTATCCGGTAGTTCTCATCTGTCTGGCGGACGATTTAGCCGTCAAAGCAGTGTATGAACAGATTGAGCCTTATCTGGTTGCACAACAGGTGATTGTAGATTTCTCCAGTTTATCTGTGCAGCAGACGTTAGAACTGGCACAACGTGCGCAGGCCCAACAGGTGATCTGGATTGATTCTCCAGTTTCTGGCGGTACTGCCGGTGCTGAACAAGGCAGTCTTGTGGTCTTTGCCGGCGGTGATGAACAGACTATTTCTTCTTTAGCTGCAATTTACCAAGTCCTCTCCCAACGCGTGACTCGCATGGGTGACTCAGGTACAGGACAAGCGACGAAAATCTGTAATCAGCTGATTGTCGCGGCAAACAGTACACTGATTGCCGAAGCTGTGGCACTGGCTGGACGTGCTGGAGTAGATACCACCCTGCTTGCCCCAGCGCTGGCCGGTGGTTTCGCGGATTCAAAACCGTTTCAGATTCTGGCACCGCGTATGGCCACCCAGACCTTTGAACCGGTGCAATGGAAAGTTCAGACCTTGTCCAAAGACCTTAATAATGCAGTACAGCTTGCAGCAGCATATGCGCTGAATATTCCGGTTGCTTCTCAAGCTTTATCTCAGCTCAAGGCTCATCAAGAGGCTGGCTATAGCGAAACGGATCTGGCGACTGTCATTCAACACGTTCAATAACTTCATTTTCACGATTATTTTTATATTTAGTGCAAGGAGCTTCAGATGTTAAAATTCGCAGTCAACCTTTCCATGATTTTTACGGAAGTTCCTCTGCTGGAGCGTTTTGCCCTTGCCCGTGAGCATGGTTTTGACCATGTAGAAATCCAGTTTCCTTATGAACTGACTATCGAGCAGATTCAGGCACAGTTGACAGCGCATCAGCTGAGTTTATGCCTGATCAATGTCCCGGCAGGTGACTTGATGCAAGGCGGTCACGGGCTGGCTGGCATACCCGGCAAGGAGATTGAATTTCATCAAGCGATGCAACAAGCGATTGCATATGCAACTGCACTGAAAGTACCGAGCGTCAATATTCTGGCAGGTAAACAGCCGCTGGATAGTGACCTGTTACCTTGCCTGAATACATTGGCAGATAATCTAAAAATGGCCTGTTCGATGTTGGCAGATCATGGTATTCAGCCAGTCTTTGAGTTGATCAATAGGACCGACATGCCACGCTTCCTGGTGCAAAATGTAGCTCAAGCACAGGAAATGCTCGAAGCAGTCCAACATCCAGCCTTAAAGATGCAATATGACTGTTACCATATGGCGATGATGGGTGAAGATGTATTTGAAGCTTTAAAAGAGAATATTGACACAATTGGACACATTCAATTTGCAGACTGTCCAGGACGACATGAACCTGGTACAGCTATTGTTAATTATGTCGAGATTTTTCAATGGTTAGAGAATAGCCAATATCAAGGCTATGTGGCAGCAGAATATCGCCCGCTGAAGCATTCAGCAGCGTCTTTTGGCTGGAAGACCCGATATTTTGCAGATTGATTACAAACCGAACAATGTGCTGATTTGAAATTTCGGGGCAAAACCGCTATATTAGACCATGCATAATTGTTAGGAAATTATATCCCCCATGAATTTAGAACCATCGCCCAGCGCTTCTAATTCTCACGATCTTACTATGAATTCACACTTACAGACTGTACAAGACTGCTTGAAAGTTGTGCATGCTGCACTTGAAGATGTAAAGGCCAAAGAAGTTGTTGTGCTTGATGTCAGCGGTATGAGCAATGTTGCTGATGCCATGGTCATTGCCAGCGGTACCTCTACCCGTCACATCAAATCTCTTGCCAACAATGTTGCTGAAGAAGCACGTAAAGCTGGCTTCCGTCCACTTGGCATCGAAGGCGAACGTGATGCTGAATGGATTCTCCTAGACCTCGGATATGTAGTGGTTCACTGCATGCTTCCTACAGCGCGTAAATTCTATGACCTAGAAAGCCTGTGGAGCAATGCTCCTGCAGATTCAGTGGCATAAAACAGATTCTTAAAAAAAGCGGCCCATGGAGGCCGCTTTTTTTATTGGCTCAAAATAAACTTTAACCAAAAAGATTCAAAGCAGTTGCTGTAAATTAGCTTCTGGATATTTTTGTTTGATCAAATTCTTGGCCTGAGCATAGACCTGATCACTACGTTGTGGGCCATAGAAGTCACAGAATACCTGATATAGACTGGTAATGGCTTGTGCATAAAGTTTTGAAGATACATAGCTCAGCAAATCCGCACTTTTCTGCAATTTCTGAATAGTTTCCTGGAACAAAATCCGGTCTTGTACCAGTTGTTGTGCCAGCTCCCTATAAAAGTCTTGCTGATCTTCTAGCTTGACCTGATCAAGAACTGATTCTCCAAACTCAATATAAGCCTGGTACTGTGCCTTCTGATTAAGAGATACTGCCTCTGTATCTTCAGACTCGATCCATTCACTTTTTTCCAGAATGGTCAGTTCATGCAGTACCTGTTTAAGCATATCTTTCCGGTTCTGCTTAAGCTCTTCTGTAGTACAAATCTCGCTAAGAAAGCGATTCAGTACAAAAGCAGGCTGCCCGCTATATTCCTGTTCCCAATATCCTACGATCTGTTCCAGGTGAGGTCCTTGAAAATAATGCTGTAGCCCACGCTGAATAGCCTGGCGGCGCTGTTCTAGATTGAGCACTTCTGCATTCATGTTATACCCTCCTATCCATTAATGTCGTTTGGTAATGTGATCCGTATCGAAAGTTACATCTCGCTGGAATTCTGGATAAGACAGTTCAGCATGCTCGGTATAGTCCAGACCACGCTGCTCGTGCTGTGCACTCACACGTAAACCACCTAAAATAATATGCAGCACTTTAAATACAATAAATGCCACCCCGAAGCCCCAGGCAAATCCGGCACCAACGCCTACTGCCTGAACAGCAATAATGCTGCTATCAAACATTTTACTTTCATAAAAGATACCCGCAGCTAGCGTCCCCCAAGCACCACAAAAGCCATGTACAGTGACAGCATCCACCACATCATCAATACGCATTTTCTCGAGTAGTGCTGGCAATACACTAACCAGCAACCCTGCTACCAGTCCGGTTATAACAGCAAACATAGGACTCATTGTGGCGCAACCCGCTGTAATCCCCACTAGCCCACCTAAGGAAGCATTAATCGTAGTCCTTATTAAAATTGCTTTACGTCGTACCAGGGCAAATAGCATATAAGCCACTGCCGCCGCACACGCTGCGAGATGGGTATTTAAAGCAATCCGCCCGATGCTGACATCGGCGTTGACTGTAGAAGCGGCATTGAAGCCAAACCAGGCTAACCACAAAATAAAACCACCCAAGGCAATTAAAGGCAGATTATGGCCGGGTAAATAGTGCACTTGACCATTACGGCCAAAACGCCCTATACGTGGACCCAATACAATAATGCCCGCCAAAGCAACCCAGCCACCAATCGAATGCACTACAGTTGAACCAGCAAAATCAATAAAGCCCATGGCTTTGAGCCAGCCTTCACCCTCAAATAGACTCCCCCACGCCCAACTGCCAAAAACTGGATAAATTAAGCCACTCACAAAAGCGGCACTCACCACATAGGCGACAAAATGAATACGCTCTGCCATGGCACCACTGGCAATGGTGGTTGCTGTTGCGGCAAACATCATTTGGAAGAAGAGTAAATTCCAGCTCCAGCTATCTAAATTATCCGGTGCAAAATGTGAGCTACCAAACCACCCGGTATGATTAATCCCGAACATAAGCCCAAAACCTATCAGCCAGAAAACCAGCCCTCCAAGACAGGCATCCATATAATTTTTCATTAAAACATTCACACTATTTTTACTTCTGACTGATCCGCTCTCAATCAGTGCAAAACCTGCCTGCATGAAGAACACCAGAATACCGCCCATCACCACCCAGACACTGTCCAGCGATATCCGGATTTCCTGGATATTTTTTACCATTTCTGCTGGTTCAGCTGCATAGATAGGTAAACTCAGTAGCCCCAGTAAAAACCCTAAATATTTTATTTTTGTCATGTAATCCCCCTAGCTCTTAATGAGGGAATAGCAAGAACAATGCCATACAATTTATGAATTTTAAAATTATTTGAAGAAGCAATTTAATGATAAACCTATCAAATTTTCACAAATAAATAATTCCTAATTCACAAGATAAATATTTATCTGCGATCAAATATCAATTAACTGTGGTGCATAAAAAATAAGAGCAAAAATAAAAAAACCACCCGAAGGTGGTTTTTTTCTAAATCTTTTAATTCATCTCGACCTTTCTTTTACAAAAGAGGATCTGGAAGAAGATTTTAGGAATTAGTGACCCGTACCATTAATGGCTTTGGTCATATCTTCCACAACTTTCTTGGCATCACCAAAGATCATCATGGTCTTATCGTTATAGAACAGGTCATTGTCTAAACCAGCATACCCTGTTGCCATAGAACGCTTGATCACCAAAATCGTACGTGCCTTGTGCGCTTCCAGAATTGGCATACCGTAAATTGGTGAGCTTGGATCGTCTTTGGCCGCCGGGTTAACCACGTCATTCGCACCGATTACCAGTACTACATCTGTTGCCGGGAAGTCAGAGTTGATCTCATCCATTTCCAGAATGTCTTCATATGGCACGTCAGCTTCAGCCAGCAATACGTTCATATGCCCAGGCATACGACCTGCAACCGGGTGAATCGCGAAACGTACAGTCACACCCTGCTCTTTTAACAGGTTCGCTAACTCTTTCACCGCATTTTGTGCACGACCTTGCGCCATACCATAACCAGGTACAATGACTACACTGTCTGCATTCGACATCAGGAAGCCGGCATCATCTGCAGAACCTGAGCGATGATTACGTTGTACCTGCTCGCCTGCACCCGCTGTCGCAGTTGCGGTTCCGCCCATCGCACCACCGAACAGAACGTTGATGATCGAACGGTTCATCGCTTTACACATGATATAAGACAGAATTGCACCTGAAGAACCCACCAGCGAACCAGCAACGATCAGCATGTTGTTTTCTAGAGTAAAACCGATACCTGCAGCTGCCCAACCAGAGAAAGAGTTCAGAAGCGATACCACAACTGGCATATCACCGCCACCGACTGGTGCAATCCATACCCAACCGAATACCAGTGCTAGACCAGTCATTGCCCAGAAGGATGTCATGTTACCAGTCAGGAAGAAGTGAATCCCTGCTGCCAGCATTGCGATAAAGATCAATGCCTGAACTGGTTTTACCCAAGCACCTGAAATGGTTTTTGCCCATTTCTTCGCAGCCAGTTTACCGTAAGCAAATACAGAGGCAGTAAAAGTAATCGCACCGACGAAACAACCCACGAAGAGTTCGAACAAATGCACTTTGCTCATTTCATGGAAAGTTACCCCATTTGCAGCTAAAAGGTCTGGACCCAATTCGATTAACTTGTTGTTATGGATAATCGCAGCAATAGCAATCAAAACCGCGGACAAACCTACCAGAGAGTGCATCAGCGCGACAGTTTCAGGCATTTGAGTCATAGGTACAGTTTTCGCACGGGCAATACCGACGATCGCACCAAGCACCATTGCGCCAAGAATCATCCAGATCACCGGATTTTCTGCGACAAAGAAAGTCGTCAATACCGCAATCGCCATGGCAAGCATACCGTAGCGGTTACCTGCAATTGCTGTTTTAGGACCTGACAAACCACGTAGCGTCAAGATAAAGAGAATGGCACCAATCAAATAGAACCAATTTGCATATTCACGAATGAATTCCATCAATTAGCCCTCTTTTTTCTTTTGTTTTGGTTTGAACATTTCCAGCATACGTGCAGTTACGGCAAAGCCACCGAAAATGTTAATGCTCGCCAGGAATACTGCAATCGCGCCCAGTACACTCACCACGTTAATGGTCTGGAAGTCTACACTGCCTTCAACACCGACCATGGGTAAACCAACAGTCTGAATCATCGCCCCTACGATAATGATTGAAGAAAGTGCATTGGTTACCGCCATCAACGGCGTATGCAAAGCTGGAGTCACGCCCCATACCACGTAGTAACCTACAAAGATGGCAAGGACAAAAATCGTAATAGTTTCAACCATGAGTACTCTCCTTAACCACGCTTTAACAGCACTTGGCCGCCGTGAGTGACGAGTAGGGCTTTCTGAATTTCTTCTTCTGGATTGATGGCAAAATTCTTTTCGCTATCAAATAAAGTTTCAACGAAGTTCAAAACGTTACGTGCATACAGTGCAGATGCTTCAGTCGACAAGGTTGAAGGAATATTTGGAATACCCAGAATCTTCACGCCATTTTCAGTCACAACCGTTTCACCGCATTGAGAGCCTTCTACATTACCGCCAGTTTCAACCGCCATATCTAAAATGACTGAACCTGGTTTCATTTTGGCAACGGTCTCGGCACGGATTAAGCGCGGTGCATCACGACCTGGCAATAATGCAGTCGTGATCACAATATCCGCATTGGAAACTGCTTTATCAACGATGATCGCTTGATCCTTGATGTACTGTTCACCAGGCATCCAGCCATAACCATTTTTAGCCGCATCAGCTGCTTTTTGTTGTTCTTCTTCAGACATCGGTACGTCTAACCACTTACCGCCCAAAGATTCAACCTGGTCTTTTGCTGTAGGACGCAAGTCAGTTGCTTCTACAACAGCACCGAGACGTTTTGCAGTTGCAATCGCTTGCAGACCTGCCACCCCTACCCCCATGATCACGACACGAGCCGGTTTTACCGTCCCTGCAGCAGTCATCAGCATCGGGAACATGCGCTGGTATTCTGCTGCAGCAAGAAGCACTGCTTTATAACCCGACAGGTTTGCCTGAGAAGACAGGACATCCATGTTTTGCGCACGGGATAAAGTACGTGGCAAAAGTTCCAATGCAAATGCAGACACATTCTGTGCCGCGAAATGGTCAAGCTCGGTATTGCGGTATGGGTCAAACATCGCCACCACCGTAGCATTCGCAGGTAATTTTTGAATTTCTTCACCTTTCGGTGCACGAACTTTCAAAATCATCTGGCTACCGGTATAGGCATCATCCGTAATTTTTGCACCAACCTGTTCATACGCACTATCGATATAGGCAGCTTTTACCCCTGCACCACGTTCGATAATCACGCTATGACCAGCGCTGATCAATTTCTTTACTGTCTCAGGTGTCGCAGCGACACGATGTTCACCGACGACAGTTTCGGCTGGAATTCCGATTTGCATGAGCGTCCCTCAAGCTAATTTTTTCTTAAGTAAACATCGCAAAAACGATGTTTCCCCTCAGGATGTGTTTTGTTGATTTTTTGGATTCTAATCAAACTATTCCAAAATACTACCCAATATTTATTTAATAAATAGCCATATTTTGAACTGATGATTCATAAAAATGATGTTGTCATATATCATTTATAAGTTAAGCCCTGATTTTTTGATCTGCTGAATTTATAAACGATATTCATTCTCTTGAAGGATATTTCCTTTTATGTTCATTTTTTCTTAGCTTAATTTTCGTTGTACTTTGTTACATTGATCATTCTGACAGTCATTCCATTTTTTTTGCTGTACTCCTTCCCTTTTCCGGCATGCCAGAATGCCCTAATTTAGGCACTTTTATTGGGTACTTTTTGATTCCTTGACTTCTTTGACAAATTTAACTGAATTATACTGATTCATTTGGAACCCCTGAAAACCATGTTTTCCTATAACTTTTTCCTTTTTTAATCATAAAATTTTTAAATCAGTTGAATTTAATGTTTCATTTAATTGGCTCTTTTGACTTATTCTACTCAAGTCTAAAACTACACTAATAATCGTTAAAAAATAATTTTTGAGTCATTTATTATATTAATACCTTAAACTGGCTCAGCATCATAAATTGTCAAATTTGCACTATATTTGTGCAATAGAATATTTTTTATCTCTGACTTAATTGCAATGTTTTTCTTCAGTGCCGTTTCGACAACTTAAGATTCTTTGCAAGAAAAAAAGATTAAATACGCATCAGTTATGGTTTTGAAGATATTCAGAGATGGTAATAACCAGATCTGTCTTCAATTTCTGTTGTATTTTTCTACTTTTATCATGTGCTATTTTGACCTATAGTGCCTGCAATCTTTGCATCTTTTTGATGCCATTATCAAAAATAGTCTTCTGCTTCTTATAAGGTAGCTGTCATGAATCCTTCACTGGATATCAGTCAAAATAAACCTTTGCTCTGGCTGATGGCAATTGCATGTGGTCTATGTGCTGGGGCGAATTATTACTGTCAGCCTCTGATTTCATCAATTCAGCAATATTATCAGGTACCTGAATCGCAAGTCGCCCTGACCGTGACCTTTGCTCAGGTGTCTTATGCACTGGGCCTGCTGTTCATCGTTCCATTGGGTGACATGCTGAATAAGACCAAGCTGATTCCTGCCCTGATGTGGGGGGCTGCGCTGGGACTAATGATCTGTGCCACAGCAATCAATTTGCCCATGCTCTGGTTAGGGACGGTTATCGCCGGTTTATTTTCTGTCGCGGCACAGGTACTGATTCCTTTAGCTGCTATGACCGTTAAACCGGAAAAAACTGGTGAAGTGATTGGCTTTCTGATGAGTGGTTTATTGGTCGGGATTTTGCTGTCGACCAGTATTGCCGGATTACTCTCTGACTTGTTCCACTGGAAAGTCATCTATGCAGTGAGTTCAGTCTCGATGCTGTTCTTGGGAGTCTATTTACGTGGTCAGCTACCGACCCTGCCAAAATTCAGAATCAGTTATGCCAGAATTCTCCACTCCATGGGCAGTCTGTTGGCCCAAGAACCACGACTGGTATTTCGTTCCCTTACCGGTGCCTTTGCCTTTGCTGCGATGAGTATTCTGTTCTCTACCATTGCCCTGCTATTGACACAGTCTCCCTTTCATCTGGCAGATGTTATGGTGGGATTAGTCACTTTAGTGGGAGTCTTTGGTGCATTATCAACCCAAATGATTGGTAAATGGGCGGACCGAGGTTATATCAAACTGCTGAGCTGGATTGGCTGTTCAATCCTGGCAGGCAGCTGGCTGTTTCTCTATTTTGGTGGCACATCGTTGATTAGCTATATTGTAGGTTATGCGCTAATTAATTTGGGACTGGCGATTACCCATAGCTGTAACCAGAATGTAATTTTCCGCCTGCGTCCGGATGCCAAATCCCGGATTAACTCTATTTATATGACCCTGTATTTTATTGGAGGTGCCTGTGGCTCTGCAGCGGGAGTATACGCGTGGCATCATGGTGGCTGGAGCATGAGCTGCCTGACTGGATTCATATTTGCACTAGCTGCCACCGTCTTTGCCCTGATTGATCAGTTTTATCATGCGCGTGTAAAAACCAACTAATGATCATCTAATTTACTTGAACCACTGGATAGTAGGCTTTGCCGGAATCCATTACTGCTGCATGTTCCAGCAATATATAGATAAAGGTGTTCAGCAAGGCTGAAAATAGACTACAACTTTCCTGCATCTGCTTGCGACTGAGGGCGCTGGCATAACTCACTCCACCCTGCAGAATTTGTTGCCTTAAAATAGTGAAACGCTTAAAAACTTCTGACAGCATCTTCAATATATCCTGCTGTCCTAGCGCTTGTTGAGCCTCTATTTTTTGTTGCTTCAGCATTTCACGACAATTACTTTGGCTAATCTTATTGTGTTGATAATCCCAAAAGTGCTGAGTGAGATATTGATTATTCAATAGTGCATGCAGCGTAATCTCATAGCGACCCAATAAAATTTGAGAAATTCTTTTCTCCTGATCCTTGCTAAGGATGAGATGGAGAAATTGTGATAAGGCCTGCTGATCAAGACTATCTTCATTTTCCTGTACATAAAGAGCATTCAGACCAATCCACAGGCTCAGAAACTGAAAATCATAATCGGCCTGTAACTCTACCGCTTTTCTGAACCAGCTTAGACTGCGTTGAATACGCAGATTGAAATATTCTGAACGCTGAGCTTTTGTTGTTTTGTAAATCTCTTCTAGTAACATCATTATTTTTCTCCTTTTTTATCCTGTTTTCTTAATCTTAAACTCTTTTACTGTTTAGTAAACTATTCCTTGACCTCTGCATCTATTTGAATGAATTCAATACTTTTTAATTTCCTAGAAGGCTTTCTTGCAGTGCTAGTACTCAGCCATGAAGCCTGATTATTTTTATGCTAATATTGCGCCCTCTTTTACTGGCCGTATCACTGCCGGTGAGCGCCCAAAGCCCCAACGGCGTGCTGTCTCTTCCATTTCTAACTTAAGGCGTGATTTTGAATGACTGATCTCAAGACCATTGAACAACAACTTCAACCACGAATCAGTGTTGCGCCGATGATGGATTGGACCACCAAAGATTATCGTTTCTTTGCACGTCTGTTTAATCCCAATATTATTCTCTATACCGAGATGGTAACGACAGGCGCCATCATTCATGGTGATGCCAAACGTCATCTGGACTTTAATCAGCAGGAACAGCCCGTTGTGTTACAGCTTGGCGGCTCTAATCCCAAAGACCTGGCCACCTGTAGTAAAATGGCACAGGATTGGGGGTATAACGAAGTCAACCTGAATGTCGGCTGTCCAAGTGACCGGGTACAGAACAATAAAATTGGTGCCTGCCTGATGGCGGAGCCTGATCTAGTCGCAGAATGTATTGGTGAGATGCGCAATGCCGTGGATATTCCGGTGACGGTGAAACATCGTATCGGGATTGATGATATGCAGTCTTATGAAGAGATGCTGCATTTTGTCGATACCGTAGCGAAGACGGGTTGTAATAATTTTATCGTGCATGCCCGAATTGCCCTGTTACAAGGCCTATCCCCGAAGGAAAATCGTGAAGTTCCCCCATTACGTTATGAAGATGTTTACCGTTTAAAACAGGAACGTCCTGAGCTGCTGATTGAAATCAATGGCGGGATCAAAACCTATGCGGAAACGGTTGAACACTTAAAACATGTGGATGGCGTAATGATTGGTCGCGAAGCCTATCACAATCCGTATTTACTGGCCGAGTTAGGCCAACTTTGGAATCTTGAAGCTCCTGATCGTTTTGAGATCATGCAACAAATGATGCCGTATATTGCCCAGCGTATGGCAGAAGGTGCACCACTCTCGATTATTAGCCGTCATATTCTGGGCTTGTTCCAGAACTTGCCAGGTGCGCGTAAATGGCGTCAGGCATTAAGCGGTGGTAATGCCAAAACCTTAAAAGATGTAGAAAATGCCTTGTTCAATATTCAGGAGGCGATCAAACGCACTGAAGACTATCTGCTCGAACAGCAAACCCAGAATCTTTAATTTAAAAAGCACCGTTTCCCCGGTGCTTTTTTATTAAGGTTTTTTGACTAGAGAATTTATTGGGTATAAGCGGTAATATTTCCCACAGGAATGGGTTCTTCAACCCGCTGTGATGTCGTCCTGGATTCCCGCGTTGCAGCCTCAGTGATCTCATTGACCTTCTCGTCCCCAAAACCTTCATCTTGTTCGAATTCTGCAGAAATCATAGCCAGTTCCTGCTGTAACTGCTGTTCATAACGCTGAATTTCAACTTCATCAATAAAGGCAAAAGCATCATCTTCCAGCTGCCAGCTATAACCCTGCTCCACCTTCTGAATAGAGACCTTAACTGGAAAAGATTGGCCTTGATATTGTATCTGAGAAATGGCCTGAAAATGATCACTAGAACGTTCCATGATTTTTACATCCATGACTTTTAACCGGTAATGGCGATAATCCAAACTGGAATTAAATTCACGTTGCATCTGAGACTGAATATTGCGCGACAGTTCATCAATAGAGACAAAGTAACTGCAGGAAAACAATAGCAAGGTCAGAAACAATAGACTTATTCTTTTCATACCACCCCCAGTGCTCAAATTAGTGAGGCTGGAAAATAAAAAAATTCTGATTCTTATAGAGTGATTTTATCTTTTTCAAACTGGGCACGAAATAGCCAAAAGTGTCTTTCAAGGTCAAAATACTTGGTTTTCTTTTGAACATTCAGTCAATTCTGCAGAAATAAAAAAGCCCTGACTATGCAGGGCTTTTTTATAAAATAACTTAGAAATCATCATCCTTAGAAGGATCATGATGTAGGGCATCATGAATGGCTTCAACCAGTTGCTGGGCAATTTCCTGTTTGGAAGCCTTTTCCAGATCACGTTTTTCCATATGATAAGATTCTGCAAAGAATACCGTCATGGCATTTTCATCTGAGGCAAAGCCAATATCTGCACGGGAAACGTCATTGCAAGCAATCATATCCAGTTTTTTAGCGACCAGTTTGCCAGCTGCATATTCTTCAATATTTCGTGTTTCTGCGGCAAAGCCAACCATAAATGGACGTTTTTCCTGTTGGGCAATGGTTGCAACGATATCCGGATTTTTGATCAGTGCGACATTCAGCTCATCACCGGCTTTTTTAATCTTATGTTCTGCCACTTGTGCTACGCGGTAATCCGCAACCGCAGCGGTCGCAATGAAAATATCACAGCCCTGTTCTAGCATATGCAGACTTTCATCCAGCATTTTCACGGCTGAGCTGACATTTTTACGTTTGACGCCATTTGGCGTATCCAGCGTCACTGGTCCTGCAATCAGTGTTACATCCGCACCGGCAGCATAACAGGCTGCCGCCAAGGCAAAACCCATTTTTCCGGTACTGTGATTGGAAATATAACGAACCGGGTCAATCGCTTCACGCGTTGGACCTGCTGTAATCGTAACCCGCTTTCCTGCAAGCTGACCAAATTTTTCTGCAATCGCTCGTTGTGCCTTATGAAAATACTCGGTTACCTGACGTGCCAGATCTTCCGGTTCTGGCATACGGCCCAAACCTACATCACCACAGGCCTGTGAACCTGCATCCGGCATAATCACATGCACGCCATCTTCAATCAAAGTGGCTAAGTTACGTTGCGTCGGCTTGGCTGCCCACATCTGCTGATTCATGGCTGGCGCTACCCAGACCGGTGCGTTGGTCGCCAGATAAAGTGTACTGAGCAAATCATCGGCCAGACCGGCAGCGAATTTGGCCAAAGTATCGCAGCTTGCTGGGGCGACCAGTAACAGGTCCGCCCAGCGTGCCAGTTCAATATGCCCCATGCCTGCTTCAGCTTCTGGATCCAGTAATTCAGTATGGACAGGATTACCCGACAGTGCCTGGAACGTCAGCGGCGTGATAAAGGCCTGTGCGCCTTGAGTCATGACCACAAGAACATTAAAACCGGCATCTTTCAGACGACGGACCAGAATTGCACTTTTATAGGCAGCAATACCGCCTGTCACAGCTAAAATAATATTTTTATGAGGAATTACACTTACGTCGAAGCTCACAAACAGGCTACCTTTCTGTTGCAGTGGCGCTCACAATAGCATTAAATAAGATCATGCCCAAGAGACCTTTTTGGGTGAAAAACAATAATTAATAATAAATAAGTCTAATAAACATGCAATTTTCGATTAAACACTGGCCTGAACAGGAACGTCCACGCGAACGCCTGTTACAGTCAGGCCCACAAAGCCTCTCCGATGCCGAATTGCTGGCAATTTTCCTGCGCTCAGGCTCCCAGCGGCATTCCGCAGTGGAACTAGCTCGACTTCTGATTCAACATTTTGGTCATTTAAGTACTCTTTTGGATGCCCCACTGCAAGAGATCAGCCAGTTTCACGGGATGGGTGTTAGTAAATTTACCCAGCTGATGGCTGTTAAGGAACTGGGACGGCGCTATATTGCCGAGCACCTTCGCCAAGATGCATTGGAGCTGAATCATTCCCGCAAAATTATGGACTATCTGCGCTTTGAACTGCTGGGAGAAACTCAGGAAGTGTTTGCTGTACTGTGTCTGGATGCCGGGTTAAGAAAAATCAGCTTTAAGAAAATGTTTTATGGCTCGATTAATTCATGTGAGATTTCGATTAATCAGTTACTACGCCATGCCATTCAGCAACAGGCAACATCGATTGTGATTGCCCATAATCATCCACTCGGTCAGCCTCTACCTTCCGCAGCAGATCTTGAACTCACCCAGCAGATTGCAAAGGCCTGTCACCTGGTCGAAATCCGCCTGATTGATCACTGTATCATTGCCCGGGAAGGCAGTTTTTCCTTTGCAGAACAGCAACTCATCAATACGGTAAAACCCTGAACGATAGCACTTGACAAAGCAGACACAACTCAACAAGATCATGAAAAAAATTGTGATGATTCCAATAAATGATCGTACGTGACCAACCCAGTATCTTTAAAGTATTATTTTCATGGCGGGGAACGATTTTACCTAAGGTACTGCCGCCTCTAGGCGTGGTCATGCTCATTTCTGCCATTATTGGCGGGCTATCTTATACCAATTATTTACATTTACCGGAATTACCCTTAGTCGGTTTTACCCTGATCGGAGTAGTACTGTCGATTTTCCTTGGTTTCAAGAACTCTGCCGCCTATGAACGCTGGTGGGAAGCGCGCAAACTCTGGGGGATCCTAATTGCCAATGCACGTCATTTTGACCGAGACTGCCGTATGTTGACGCAGGCACGCCGTGAGCGGGTCATCCAGCATGTAATTGTCTTTGCCAATGTACTGCGCGATCGTTTGCGCCATCAGACTGCCAATCCAACCGAACTGGTACAGACCAGTGGTATGAGTCCTCAAGCCCTGCAACAGCTCTATCAACAGGCCAATGCCCCACAGTACACCCTCAGTCTGATTCAATGGGAATTTATGCAGGCCCTGAAAGAAGGCGAAATTTCAGACATCATTTATGCGCAGATGAACCAGCATGTAGCTGAGTTGAGTATTGTACAGACAGGTTGTGATCGGATTGCCACCACACCACTACCTTTCGCCTATTCAGTCTTGCTGAATCGTACCGTATATTTTTTCTGCTTTATGCTGCCATTTAGTCTGGGTTCGACCCTTGGAATGGTGACACCGCTGCTGGTCGGAATTTTGGCTTATACTTTCTTGGGACTGGATGCGCTCAGTTCAGAAATTGAAGAACCTTTTGGTACGCAAAGCAATGACTTACCCCTTGATTCAATGGTACGTACCATTGAAATTGAACTATTGGGTACTTTAGGCAAACCAACCCCACCACCTATTCAGGCCCAAGATCATAATCTATTATAAGAAATATGATTACAGCTGAACGCAGCTCATATATTCAATTCAAAATTAAAATAATGAAACAATAAAAATAAGATCTCATGACTATCAAGCAACGGATTCATCATTATACACCGCAACCGGTGACGCGTCTGGGTGCAACTTTAGTGGCTTTACTGCTTGGTAGCGGGGTCGTGTTCGCATTTGGCTGTGTATTGGCCTGGTAAGATATTTTATTCACTGGATTAGAACAGTACTGGATTTTACTGCTTCTCATCAGTTTCATACTGGTGTTTGGTCTAAGCTATGACCAGAAACAATATTTCAGATTTCCTTTTCTGATTCAGCAATACCTGATTGATTCGAGGCTGGCTCAGGATATCCGTGAAAGAGCCTTACGCAGCTCAGATGCTACAATTATGGGCCAACGTCAGATTCACACGACCCGGCTACGCAAACAGCAGCAACTGCTATTAAAGATCAATGATCATGAAGCCCCACAATGGTTTAATGTCGATCTGAATCAGCTGTTTAACACAGAATCGTATCTGGATATCCATGTTCAACCAAGTGATGCGCTCATCGGCCAGCAGGTTCTGGTCTATTACCTGAGGCGTACACGCTGGATTGTTCAACTGTATGCACATGATGGAGATCAGAATTTTCAGCATTTGCAGTACTATATCGCGACACCGCTCCGCGGACGGATTTACTTCGACCATATTCCCAGTCGACTCATGCTGGACTTACCAAGAATTGTACATATTCAGGCGAGTCGTGAAGATGACTCTCCAACTTATACGCTTAAGCTGAGTACCAATTATGGTAAGTACTATCGGATGTCCTGCAAGGCAGTACATTTTGACAAGCTGGAACTGGCGCTCGCGAATTTGATCGATTTTCTACGCTATCGAGAATTCAAACATCATCCAGACATCCAGCAGGCGGTAATTTCCCGGAACCATCCTTTTCTTTATCGCAATTTACTGAACTATACGCTTATTGCAGCATTATTACTGATGGCAGCGATTACAACAACTTGGCAACTGGCATTACTGAGTTTAGCTTTGGCCTGCCTTCTAGGCATAAAAATCCAGCAGCAAAAGCAGTCTCCATTTATTGAAGCCTGACGCCTGTTACCGAAAACTTTCCCAGATGCCCACTTGCCCGTCTTTAACTGTTGGAATATGGCCGAGCTTAATCCAAGGCATATTGTCCCCATGATAATCACTGCCTACAGATACTTTTAGCCCATGTTCAGCAATCATCCGATCTACCATCTGCCGGGTAGAAGCCGGATCAACTGCTGGTGGCAGCTCAACGGCGTCCCCACCGAACCTGGCAAAAATTTCTATCAGGTAACGGATGTTGGTTGCAGACAGATCATAACGGGTGGGGTGCGCTAGCACTGCAAAACCACCACTGGCATGAATCACCTGAATGGTTTCTTCTAGTCCCAGTCCATCAAACTTCACATAAGCTTTCTTACCTTCCTTGATATATTTATCAAAAGCCTGTTGTGGACGAGTGACTATCCCCTTTTCAACCAGTGTTTTGGCAATATGGGTTCGCGTGACACGGTCTGGAATATTATCAACCTTAGCGACTACATCTGGATAAATATCTTGTTCAATCAATGGTATCAGTAGATCACAAATCTTTTTTGAGCGTTCAGCGCGAATCTGTTTTTGCTGTTCTAAAGCCTGTTGCAATGGCTCAGGATTTTGAACATCTAACGCCACAATATGCACGCCATAATTCTTCTTGGTGGCCAGACGTGACCATTGACTAGAGATTTCTACGCCAGAAATGATCTTAATTTCGTGATCTTTCGCGGCTTCACACGCCAGCTCTAAACCGTCCATGGTGTCATGATCAGTCAAGGCCAGCGTATGGATAAAGCTCGCTGCCGCGGCCTTAACCAGCTGCTGTGGACTTAAGGTTCCATCAGAAATATTGCTGTGTGTATGTAAATCTACGCCGTGCATCTCTATACTATGACATTTATTTGATCAGATTTAGATACTCTAACATGAAAGCACTTTTAGACTTTGTGCCACTCATTATTTTCTTTTATTTATATAAGACAGTAGATCCTAAAGATACCAATCATCCATTACTCCAGCTGATTGGCTCCGCAGGCGGTGTCGACAATAACAATATTCTTGTGGCAACCACAGGTCTGATCATTTCCATGTTAGTGGTCTATGGCGCGTTATTTGTTTCACAGAAATTCCGTCTGGACAAACAGCAATGGATCGTATTGTTCATGACGGTGATCTTCGGTGGAATCACTTTAATACTCAGTGATGATTTCTATATCCGCTTAAAAGCTGTCTTGCTGAATCTGGTTTTTGCTGGCGTATTCCTGCTTTCACCATGGTTCAGTAAAGATAAAAAACCATTAATCCAACGTCTGTTTGGACCGGTGTTTAATTTAACTGAAAAAGGCTGGTTTAAGCTCAACTATGCTTGGGCAGCAATGTTTGCGGTGATGTCTTTCTTGCATTGCTTCTTTGCCTATATCTTTATGGATGGAAAATATTGGGGAGAATTTACCGCATTTGGTGACATGATCGTGATGTTTTCCTTTATCATTATTCAGTTCATTGTATTGCGCAAATACTTTAAAACTGCTGAATAAAAGTTAGACTAAGTCATCGAGAACTGCCATGCCATTATTTGTTGTCAGCTGTACCGATCAGGAAGGTACTGTCGAAAAACGCCTTGCGATTCGTCCTCAACATCTTGCACGTCTGCAAAAATTAAATGATGAAGGTCGTTTAATCGTTGCCGGCGCGATGCCAAAAGAACCGGGTAATCCTCAAGCAGGTTTTTATGGCAGCACCATCATTGTGGACTTTGACAGCCGTGAAGCATTGGAGGAATGGTTACAGGAAGAGCCATTCTTAAAAGAAGGCGTCTATGCGCATATTGACGTTAAACCATTCAATAAAGCATTCCCACAAGGATAAGGTTCATGCACGCTGTAATTGCCAGTTTAATCGGTTTATCTTTTGCCTGTACAACTGCTTGGGCAGTTGAAGCAACATCGGCAGCGGAATCTGCTGCCCCAGCGCAAAATACACCAGCAACTGTGCAACCCGCGGTAGCCAATACGCCACCGCAAACACTGCCTGCCAATAAACCTGGCATCATGCCAGTGGCTGCTTCGAATAATCCTCTTGTTCAAAATCCTGCTGCCAAGCCACTGACTGCAGAAGATATTGCACAGACCAAAGCTCAGCAAGATGCCAAAGTGAAGGCTTTGGTCAAAGATCAGGCGACACGTCTGCAACAACTGGAAAAAGCCAATCTTGAAGCATTGACCCAGAATCAGGAACTACAGCTGAAAAACGATAATCTCGGCGTTCAGGTGCAGGTGCTACAAAGTGAACGTAGTGCACAAATGTTTCTCTACGGTGCTGCGACATTGGCTGTAGGCGTACTACTTGGCTTCCTGATCGCGAGTTATGTTTATACCAAACGCCGTCGTCAGTGGTAAGCTATTCCCTCTCCTGACGTATTGAAGGTTGTATCCGTTTTGTCTCATGCAATTCAAACTGCCGATCTCGATTGGCAGCTGGTAGATGGCATTGACGTGCCAGTTTCCAAACAGTTCGGTGATGTTTATTTTTCCAAGGACAATGGTCTGCTTGAAACACGCCATGTGTTTTTAAATGGCAATGATCTCGGTACCCGGCTCGCGGATCTCAAACCTTTTGAATATTTTTGTGTAGGGGAAACGGGCTTTGGTACAGGACTCAATATTCTGGCCTTATGGCAACTGTGGCAACAGGTTCGTCCAGATAACCGGAGCCATCTGCATGCCATTTCAGTGGAAAAATTTCCTCTATCAAAAGATGATCTGATTCGTGCTTTAAATGCCTGGCCGGAACTAAAACCCCTTGCAGATCAGCTGATTTCCCAATATCCACTCCCAATTGCTGGCTGTCATCGCCTCAGTTTTCCTGAAGAACGTTTTTCTCTGGATTTATGGCTAGGTGATGCACAAGATGTCTTTCCAGTCATTGAAAAAACTGTGTCAGTACATGCCTGGTTCCTTGATGGTTTTGCGCCTTCCTGCAATCCGGATATGTGGGAAGAGAATGTCCTGAACAATATTGTTCGACTCTCGGATTATGGCACCACCTTTGCCTCTTTTAGTGTCGCAGGTATACTGAAACGCGGTCTTAGAAATCATGGTATTTCGATTTCACGTCCACGTGGCTTTGGTCATAAACGTGAAATGCTGAAAGCCATCTGGAATCCGCCTGAATTTGCACAGCCAGTAACAGCAATTCCTGAACATCATACTCAAAAAAAAACTTCGCTCAATAAAGAGTTGAAATGTCAGGCACGTCAGATCGCTGTCATTGGTGCTGGTATTGCCGGTTTAAGTATAGCCTGGGCTTTTGCTCTACGTGGTCATCAAGTCAGCCTATTCGATCAAACAGCACCACTTTCCGGTGGTTCTGGTAATCCATTAGCGCTACTCAATCCGAAACTGTCACCGATTTCACAAAGCGCTGAACATTTAATGACCCAGGCTTGGCAACACGCCCTAAATCATTATGCACAGTTTAAAGCCTTTCGCGCGATTCAGGTTCAGCAGCTGGCATTGAAAAATCCAGAAAACCTGTTGGCTCTGGCTGATGAGTATCCTGATGGTATTCTAGAAGTTCCAGATCAAAATCAGCAGCCTTTAACAGCGAAGTATCCAGCATTGGCGTTGTTACAGGCAGGAGCTGTATCGCCTCATCAGTTGCGTGATGAAATCCTGCAACATAGCAATATTCGCTATATCCAGGCCCAAATTAGCCGAATTGAACCACACTCATGTCCAGAATTATTTAATGGTGATAGCTCACTCGGCCAGTTTGATCATGTCATCGTCTGTACCGCATTAAATACGCCACAGCTGCTTGAAGAGCACCCTGAACTCAAACCCATTCGTGGGCAGGTCAGTTGGCTCAAAAATAGCGATCAACCACTCGATCCGAATATTGCCTATAGCTACGGCGGTTACTGTATCCAGTTTGATGAACAGCATTTACTGCTCGGTGCTTCATTCTGCCTGAATCGTGATGATACAGAGGTACTGGAAGAAGATCATATCCATAACCGTGAACTGATCCATTCAGTATTTCCAGAATATGCACAGAGTTTGGCTGATGTCAGTGAATGGCAAGGTCGTGCTTCGGTTCGTGCACAGAGCAAAGATTATTTCCCCTTGCTTGGAAAACTCAAATCCGATCAGGAAATCTATAGTCTGGCTGGCTTAGGTTCCAAAGGTTTTCTATTTGCTCCATTATGCAGTGAAATCCTGGCTGCACAGATTCTAGGAGAAGCTTGTCCTGCACCCACAAATCTAGTGAAGAAACTGGATGTCAAACGCTTTGAAAAGAAAATCAAAACCCAGAAGCCTTATTTTAAACCTTAGTGTTAAAGCCCCTTCCTTTATTAAAGGGTGAGGAACACTGTTCCGTAAGGGAGGGGCTTATAGAAAGAATTTACCCCCTCTTGCGCCATCTATGGCTCACCTTTTTCAAAGGGGACCATTGAAGAAATTTAGCTAAGAAAAAAGCGCCTGAAGGCGCTTTTTTCTTTTTTAAAGCTTAATCAGGCACCCTGTTCCAGCGGCAAGCCTGCATCACGGGCAGCACGTGTACCCCCCATCAGGATGACATATTCACGAGAGCTGTCAAAACCCTCTAATTTTTCAGCAGCACGAGGGGCTTTACTACCTCCACCACACAGGATATAAATCGGCTGATCCGTGGACACTTGAGTAAGGCTATCTGCTGAAAGATCGTTAATAGGCTGGTTTACCGCACCCTTAATATGTGCTTCAGCAAAAGCATTAGAATCACGTACATCCCAGATTACAGCACCTTCTGGGAACTCAAATGTTGTAATTTCTTGTTTACGGATCATTGCGCACTCCTTTGATGTAAACAACACTTGGCAAATGAAGAAAACATCCCTAGCATCTCAGATATTCTTTCCATTTGTAAAGGTCTAAACTATGCCTTCTTTCGATATTGTTTCTGAATTAGAAATTTTTGAAGTAAACCATGCAGTTCAAAACACGCAAAAAGAAATTGCGACCCGTTTTGACTTCCGTGGTCAGGACGTTTCAATCGAGCTGAACGAAAAAAATAAAGAAATCAAAATCAAGACTGAAAGTGATTTTCAGTGTGAACAAGTTTATAGCATGTTAGAAAATCACTTCTTTAAACGTAAAGTAGATATTCAGGCG
This sequence comes from Acinetobacter sp. VT 511, assembly GCF_001077515.1. Taxonomy (NCBI): domain Bacteria; kingdom Pseudomonadati; phylum Pseudomonadota; class Gammaproteobacteria; order Moraxellales; family Moraxellaceae; genus Acinetobacter; species Acinetobacter sp. VT 511. The sequence goes on from NZ_LFRE01000062.1 coordinate 84,102, forward strand.
CTTGATCCGCAAAAAGGTGCACCTTCAGGTAAAAACTATATCCAGGTGATTAAACTGAAAGACGGTCTTGACTCAGATACCGCAAAAAAAATTAATAAAGCCATTAAAGAAAGTGGCATTAAAGCGCAGTCTTCTATCCAAGGCGACAAGATTCGTGTGACCGATAAAAAACGCGATACTTTGCAACAAATTATGGCATTCCTCAAAGAACAGCAATTTGGTGTGCCTTTACAGTTCAACAACTTTAAAGACTAAGACAGTCTATTTTCGGATAATAGAACCATGGCCAAAAGCAATCAACTCTCCAAACTGGTAAAAGCAAGTTCACGACTTCCACAAGGCATTCGTACTGCACTGCTGAGTAAAACCTTTGGACGTGTGGTGCCGATGGTCGGTTCTGCCCGAATTCGCTATGAACAGGTGAGTCATGATCAGGTCATGGTCAGCATGGCCAATCATAAGGCTATGCAGAACCATATTGGTCAGGTTCATGCCTGTGCCATGGCACTGCTTGCAGAAACAGCCACGGGATTTGTCACCGCAATGAACGTGCCTGATTCTGCAGTCGTCCTCATCAAAAGTATCAAAATTGATTATAAACGTCCTACCCAGGGGGCAATGCGTGCTATAGCCACTCTGACTGCTGAACAGCAGCAATTGATGCAAAGTACAGATAAAGGCGAAACATTGGTGCAGGTCGTCATAACAGATGAATCTGGCAAAGCACCGATTCAGTGTGAAATGCTCTGGGCCTGGATCGCTAAATCGCAGCTTAAAACCAAAGCCGCATCTTAATTTTTTAAGAATATACGCTAAATAAATTGGGGATTATTTAAAAGTATCCTCATCATCTATCAAGATAATGACTGTTTTCCTTGTCTCAGCTTAAAAACTATTTGATTTTTTAGCTTTAAAATCAGGATAAGCAATAAAAATCATTGCCTAAGAATTTAAATTTTCAAAAATAAAAAAACCAGACAAATTGTCTGGTTTTTTGCATTCATCAATTCGTTTACTGAGCGTCAAGGAACTTCTGTTTTGCTTCATCTGGAATCGGACGCTTATTGCCTTTGACATCCACCGCTACGAAGGTAAACACGCCTTCTGTGACACGAACAGGCGGACGGGAATCATCGTGACTGTCCCACACTTCGATCTGCATTTGAATCGAAGTATTCCCCACCTTCAGAATCTTGGTATAGCAGCTGATCACATCACCGACTTTTACCGGTACCAGAAAAGTCATCTGATTAATCGAAATTGTCGCACAACGTCCTTTGGAAAAACGTTCTGCATGGATCGCACCGGCCAAGTCCATTTGTGAAACAATCCATCCACCGAATACGTCACCGCTCCAGTTGGTATCTGCTGGCATTGCAATCGTCTGTAGGGAAAGAACTCCCTCTGGTTTTACATGAGAATCTGACACGTTAACTCCAGGCCTGGGTATTAGGATTTGGCATTCAGATGCTGATCCAGCCACTGTTGCAGCTGAGGTGCTCTGAGCGCACCACTTATTCTAGCAATTTCATCAGTTTTATTCATCAAAACCAGTGTTGGAATACTACGAACATTAAATGCAGCGCTGAGTCGTGGATTCGCTTCAGTATCAATTTTGGCAAATACCACATTTGGATACTGCTGTGCTACTGTTGCAAAATGCGGAGCCATCATCTTGCATGGGCCACACCAGTCTGCCCATAGGTCAATCAGAATCGGTAAATCGCTGCCAGTCACGAACTGGCTAAAATTCTGTTCATTGAGTTCAATCGGTGCAAGTGGAATCAGGCCCTGATGACACTGGCCACATGCAGGACTCTCGGTGAGTTTATCTTCAGGCACACGGTTTTTGGCCTGACATGACGGACATACAATGATCATCTAACGAACTCCAATATATTGATGTAAGAATTCTAATTGGGTCGAAATTGCTTTTTCAAACCATTCCCCATGATATATATCAAAATGGCGCATATTCCACTCATGATATTGGGCAAATGGTGCAATATTGGTTACTGTCTCACGGCTGGATTCAATCGGAATCAGGCTATCCTGTTTCGCAGCAATAAATAGCACTGGAACTGTAATCTTGCGCACGTCCTGAATAGGTCGGTAGCGGATTAATTTAAAGAACACCCGGGCTGGTATTTCCCCACTCCAATAATAGTCAGGGTGAACAATTGAAAGGTAACCTTGGTAACTATCTAGTGTCGGCAAGAAACACAGTTCATTCTGGGCAACTACTGGTAAAGTACGTGGAGTCATTCCCACCTTAGACCCCATATAATCTTGACTGGAAATCTTCAGGGCTTTAGGTAGTTGCTGTAAAGGATACAACCTGGCACTTTCAGCACCATCCACAAATGGAACTTGGACCATAATGGCCTGTACATCTTTGGATTCTGCGGCAAGTGTTAGTACATATCCGCCACTCAAACTCGTTCCCCAGAGCACAATACGTTTAGCATCCAAGGATTTACGTGCTTTAACGTGAGCAATCATGGTTCGCCAGTCTTCAAGCTGGGCTTTAATTGAAACCAGTTCTCGTGGTCGTCCGGTACTTCCACCCCAGTAGCGATAATCAAACAAAATGACGGCATAACCCGCTGCTGCAAAACGTTGGGCATATTTGACCAGTTCAAAATGACGTAAGGCAGCCAGACCATGTGCCATTAAAATGACTGCAGGTTTTTGTATATTCTTGGGACGATAAAAATCGGCAGCAATGACATCTTGACCGCTTTTGACATACAGTGGTTCAACTGTATATACATGCATACGCGCTCCGTTGCGTTATTTTATGGTGGTATTCGTTTATAAAAATTTCAGATCTTTCTGCTCATTTTTGAGCTTAATGCTATCATAAAGCATATCTTTATAAATGAAATGATGGAGTGACATCATGAGTGAAAATGTAGGCTTTGCAGGTCAAATTGGTCCAGAACATATCGCACAGGTAGTTGAGAAAGGCTTCAAATCCATTATCAATAACCGCCCGGATATGGAAGGTGGTCCGGATCAGCCAACCAGTGCACAAATTGAAGAAGCTGCTCGTGCAGCAGGTCTGGATTACGTGCATCAACCTGTAGTTGCAGGTCAGATCACTGAACTCGATGTCCGTACTTTTGCCAATCACTATAACGAACTGCCAAAACCCTTATTGATGTTCTGCCGTACTGGTAACCGTTCTAATAACCTGTACCAGATCGCAAAACAAATGGATTTATTGGATGACTAATCCCTTTTTCTGGAAATGTGCAATGCTTGGACTCGGTCTAAGCTTTGCTACACTCAGTTTTTCTGCAGAATTAAGCCGGCCATTAACTCCTACAGTGAGTGTAGCTGGACAAATGAATAGCATTAAGTTTCAAGAATTAATGAAACAGGGTTTTAAATCTGTCATTGTCAATCGTCCAGATCAGGAAACAGGTAATGAAGTATCGGTTATTCAGCTTCGCACTATCGCAGAGCGCCATCATGCCAGTGTAATTTATCAGCCAGTGATTAGCGGAAAAATTACACAACAGAACATTGAAGAGTTTTCCAAATACTATAATGACTTACCTAAACCCATTTTAATGGTTTGCCGTAGTGGTACACGCTCTGCCGCCTTGTATTACAAGGCGAAGGACCAAGGATTAATTCATGAATAAAGTTTTACTGATCATTTGTTTAAGTTTAAGTTTTGTTGGTTGTAGTTCGATGAATGTTCGACCGACTGTGGGTGTGAGTGTGGGAACTGCGCTTTAATTTCACAACCAAATATTAATGGCGCTCTTTGCGCCATTTTTTATGTATGTTAATCTTTGAACAATATAACAAAACTTTTTTCAAAAAATTATTTTTTTGGGGGTAAACATGAAATTTATTAAAACGATTTTAGCGATGACTTTATCTAGCTTATTAGTTGCCTGTGGCGGAGGAGGAAGTGATGGTTATTATAATGACCAATCAAATAATAACGGGAATACTCCTCCCCCAGCTACGCCTTCTACTGACTTAAATGAAGCTCAGCTTACCCTGAATGCACTAAAACAAGAAGGTCAATTTTTATTCGGAAATTATGATGCCACAAATGCCGCTACAGCTAAGGGCTATATCGATCATGCTTTAGATACTTTTGCTCAAGGTCCACTACAATTAGCTATAGACACCAAAAAAGCCTTTGATCAAAATCCTAATAATTTTTTCTATCGTGAAAAATGTATGGATTCAGGCACATATGCCAATACTGGTTGTTATATTTTATTTGGTGATTCTGAAATAAAAAGAGTTTTAAATTTAGTAAACCCTAATAAATATGCTGATTGGGATTTCGATGTTAACGATAATGAAATTGATGGAATGAAATTATCCGAAGAACAAATTGATCATTTTACTGGTAAAACAATGATTATCATTTTTGATAATCGCAATGCTGACAAAAAATATAATGATATTTGGGTTACAGGCGTATTTGGTTATCCTTATAAACAATCTTGGGGAATTATTCAGGAAGATCAGTTACGTATTGTATCAATGAATGAAACTGATGGTAATTATCAAGTTACATTAACGTATCAAGATCAAACCACAGAAACTAAAGGTGCTCTAAGTATTTATAAAGATCCAACTTCAACAGATGGAGAGTTATATGTATTACAAAATAACTCAGGATTTGATGTATTAATTAATGACAATCCTAAGACTCCTGATGCAGAACCTGTCAATTTCACTATTAATTCGGTTCCAGGTGATGCTACAGCATTAGCAACTTATCGAATTGGAACCACAGGCATGCAAACATTAAATTTACCAAACGTTAGTTCTATTTCTGGCACAAGAATAGAAAATGAGAGTCCTAGTAATAATACTCAAAGTTTTACTGGTTCTATTTTCCTAGAAGGCACAAATATTTTCACATTCAAACAGGCATTAAATGGAACAAAATTAAAATTTACGCATATTTTTAATGGAATTACTTACAAAGGTGAATCTATAAATAATAATGGAACAATAAGCACTACCCTTACCCAACCAAGTGGCTTAAAGTTCTAAGTGTAAATAATTGCAAGTAAACCCTCTTTGTAGAGGGTTTTTTTGTATAGTAAATTCAAATTTTATTAAAAACTTAATTATCATGTACGACCTCATCATTATCGGCTCAGGCACGGCAGGCATCACTGCCTATAAAGAAGCAATCAAACATACGGATAATATTCTGATTATTAATGCTGGCCCTTGGGATACGACCTGTGCACGCGTCGGATGTATGCCAAGTAAAGTTTTAATTGCTTCAGCCAATCGTATGCACCTGATTCAGCATGCACATGATTTAGCTTTAAATATTGATAGTGAAGTTAGCCCGAACAATGTCATGTCACGTGTTCGTGAATTACGTGATTTCTTTACTCAAGCCACCCTTAAAGAAGTCAATCAATGGAATCCAAAACATAAAATTTCAGGTCATGCCAAATTTGTAGATGCCCAAACCGTAGAAGTAGATGGACAATATTATCAAGCTAAAAGTTTTATTTTGGCTGTAGGCTCACGACCAAATATCGATTCAAAACAAAAAGAAGTACTCGGTGAGCGACTTCTTAGCTCTGATGAGGTGTTTGAGCTTCCTACCCTACCTGAGTCACTGGCAGTGATTGGTAGCGGAGTGATTGCCATTGAGCTTGTTCAAGCCATGCAACGCTTAGGAGTTAAGACCACTGTATTTGCCCGTAGTCAAAAAGTCGGCTCTCTTACAAGTCCGGTGCTTCAGGAACTTGCTCAACAGCAACTCAGTTCAGAACTTGAGATTAAATTTAAAACTGTTCCTGATGAAATGATCCGACAAGGTGATCAAGTCCAGATAAAATTTAAGCAAAATGACCAAGCAGAAATCTTAGAAGTTGATTACGTATTAGCGGCAACCGGAAGAAGCAGTAACCTTGATCAACTCGAACTGGAAAAAATCGATCCTTCGTATATAGAAATCAAAAATCTTCCAATTGATCCTTCTACAAAACAGTTAGCTAACCACCCAATTTTTATTATTGGTGATGCAGCTCCTGATGCTCCAATTCAACATGAAGCGGCATATGCAGGTAAAAAAATCGTTAAAAATTGCCTAAATTATCCAGATATACAAGCAATTCCAAAACTAACCCCTTTGGCAATTGTGTTCAGTCAGCCGGAAATGGCTATTATTGGAAAAAATTATCAGCAATTAAAAAAAGCAAAAACTGATTTCGTTACAGGTTTTATTTCTTATGAAAGACAGGGCCGAGCGCGGGTGGAAGCTACCAATATGGGTGGTGCTGAAATATATGTAGACAGGTCTACGCGTAAACTTTTGGGTGCAGAACTATTTTGTGCACAGGCAGAACATCTAGCACATCTTCTTGCCTGGTTAATTGGTGAAGGAGTGACAATTGATCAGATCCTAGAAAAACCATTCTATCATCCGACTCTAGAAGAGGGCTTACGTACTGCACTCAAGCATGCGCGTCGTCAGTTAGCTGATCAGCATTGAGTTCATTTTCACTTAATACATTTACAAAGCGCTGGCTATGGGAAATAAACCTATCTAGCCAGCGATGGGCTGCGAGTAATTCCAAGGTTCTGGCAGCACTCAATTGATTGCTAGAAGCATACTGATTAATCTTTTCACGAAGATCAGCATGATGTTGTTTCGTCCATTGTTCCAGCAGAATCAGTTCATTTTGTAACATGCAAATTTTATCACAATCCTTTACATCTGCAGCTTCCTTCCAATAATTATCAAAAATTTCAAAAACATCCAATATAACCTGATATAAAGCAGGCTGAGTCCGGATATCCAAACTATAGGATAATTGTTCAAGATCACTGCGGAATACATTGAGATAGACCACTTTCCTGAGTAAGGCCAATAAACGTGCTTGCTCTTCGGTATTTTGAGACACGGTAATTTGAGCCAAATATTGTTTAAGCTTTGCAATGAGTTCATCTTGTTGTTTGAGTTGATTAGCTGCAACCAGCTGTCCATCTTTAAATGCTGCAATAAACCAGCCATATTGTTGCCATACTATCTGTTCAATGACATTTTCAGCATTCGCAACTGCGACTGCGGGTACTGAAAGACTCGACTCATCCAGAGACTGAATTAAACTGTCCTCATCAGTAGGAATGAGCCAAGTCAGAAAATGCTTAAGCTGTTCGATGAAAGGCATTAATAATACAGCCCCACATAAACTAAATGCCGTATGAAAAGCTGCAACAATTACTACAGAATCCCAGGAAGCCAGCAAGTGACCTTCGTGGGATAACCAGAGAAAAAATGGAATTAATATCAGGAAGGCAAAAGTTGCACTGCTCAGATTAAAAATCACATGTACTGCAGCCGTTCTTTGTGCATTGCTATTCGCCCCAATTGCCGCTAAGACTGCCGTAGCTACAGTTCCAATATTTTGACCAATAACCAGCAAAAGGGCCTGTTCTAGCTGGATAATCTGGCTCGCCAATGCAGTAATCGTCGTCGTAATTGCAGCACTAGATGACTGTAAAATGACCGTCATCACCAAGCCAATCAAGACTAATAATAATTTTGAGAAAAAGTTTTGGGTGCTAAATATGAAAGGTCTATACGATTTGCCAGACTAGACATTGCCACCTGCAATAACTCAATTCCAAAGAAAATCAGACCAAAGCCTGCAATTACAAGCCCAGTTAAAGCTAGCCGACCCTGAGCTAAAATCTTGAGTAATGCACCCGCTGTAATTAAGGGTAAAGCGAATTGTCCAATCGAGAATTTGACACCAAGCAACGCTACCATCCAGCCAGTACTGGTGGTTCCAATATTTGCACCAATAATCACGCCAACAGATTGAGCAAAAGTCAGTATTCCTGCGCTTACAAAACCAATAGTAGCAAGTGTTGTCGCTGTTGAAGACTGCACAATCAAGGTAAAGATAATACCTGAGCTCATCGCTTTTAAAGGAGAACCCGTAAATCTACCTAACCACTGTCTCAGAGATTCACCTGCAATATCCTTCAGGCCGTCGGTCATCAAGGTCATGCCGAGCAGGAATAAACCTATTCCACCACAAAGTTGTGCAAATACATCAAACACACTTATCCCTTTTTATAATTTTTAAGTTTTAATAATTTATATACGATAGCTAAAACCAAACCAAGCCTAGCAAATAGTTTACCCCTCTATTTTTCTCACGCATAAAAAAACACCCCCTGCCATTTGACAGAGGGTGTTTAGAATAATGAGCTGGCGATGACTTACTCTCACATGGGAAGCCCCACACTACCATCAGCGCTAAGAGGTTTCACTTCTGAGTTCGGGAAGGGATCAGGTGGTTCACTCTTGCTATGGTCGCCAGCACAACTGGTATGACTTTGCGTTTG